>NZ_JAYGIA010000069.1:0-48524 GCF_034931165.1 Synechococcus sp. BA-124 BA4
GCATCCGCTCGCCGGCCCGGTTGGCCCCTGGCGAGCCCAGGGCAAGGCTGTCCCCGCGTCGCACCAGCTCCACCCTCAGGCCCCGGGCCTTCAGCGCCAGGGCCACCTCCACCCCGGCAGCCCCGCCACCCAGCACCCGGCTGGGGGCCTCGCCGGGCGTCAGGGCCCCGCACCAGGCCAGAAACGGCTCCAGCGGCTTGATCGCCATGCCGCCGGAACCCGGCGTGACAGCCCCCACATCCAGGCTGAGCCTGTCCCAGTGCAGGGAAGGACGGCCAGCCAGCCGCAGCTCACGCTCGGCCGGATTCAGACCGGTGATCTCGGCCCGCACGAAGCGCACCCCAGCACGGTCGCAGAGGCGACGAAGATCGATGCCGGTCTCGCGGCGGCTGTAGAGCCCGGCGATCAGGCCCGGCACCATCCCGCTGTAGAGCGCGGTGCTGGTGCGGCTCACCAGGGTGATCAGCACCCCCCGGGGAAGACCCTCCATCGCCCAGCGGCGCAGCAGCAGGGCATGGCTGTGGCCGCCCCCGGCCAGGATCAGGTGCTGCTGGAGTGGGTCGTCAGTCCCCACGAGGCCCATAGCCCTGGGGATTGGCACGCTGCCAGGCCCAGCCATCGCGACAGATGGCGTCGAGGTCGCGCTGGGTACGCCAGGACAGGCGCCGTTCCGCCAGCGACGGATCCGCCACGGTCGCCGCCACATCTCCTGACCGCCTGGGCACCAGGTCATAGGGAACGGGGGTGCCGCAGGCCCGCTCGAAGGCCGCCACCACCTCCAGCACCGAATGGCCCCGGCCGCTGCCCAGGTTGAGGGTGAGCAGCTGGGGGGGCTCGGCCATCAACACCTCAAGGGCCGCCCTGTGGCCCTCCGCCAGATCCATCACGTGGATGTAATCGCGGACGCCGGTGCCGTCGGGGGTGGGCCAGTCGGAGCCGAACACCTGCAGCCGTGGGCGGCGGCCCACCGCCACCTGGCTGAGGAAGGGGAACAGATTGTTGGGGATGCCCCCTGGATCCTCGCCGATGCGTCCGCTGGGGTGGGCCCCGACCGGGTTGAAGTAGCGCAGCCGCGCCACCCGCCAGCCCGGCTCGCTGGCATGCACATCAGCCAGCATCCGCTCCACCGCCGCCTTGGTGTAGCCGTAGGGGTTCACCGGTTCGACCCGGGCGGATTCGGCGATCGGCACCGACTCCGGGGAGCCGTAGAGGGTGGCACTGCTGCTGAAGACAATCGTGCGGCAACCGGCCTGAACCATGGCCGCCAGCAGGGCGCGACTGCCCGACAGATTCACGTCCCAGTAGCGCAGGGGATCGGCCACGGATTCAGCCACCGCCTTGAGACCGGCGAAGTGGACCACGGCCTCGATGGGCGCCGCGGCAAAGGCCCGCGCCAGATCCCCTGAACGGCGCAGGTCACCTTCGATCACCTGCAGCCGTGGGGCCGCGACCGGGCCAGCCAGCTCCTGGACACGCCTCAGGGCTTCGGGGGAGCTGTTGGAGAAATCGTCGAGCACCACCAGGCTGTGGCCCGCTTCCAGCAGAACCAGGCAGGTGTGGCTTCCGATGAAGCCGGCACCGCCGGTGATCAGCAGCTGACTCATCCCAGCCTCAGATCAAGGGTGCGTAGACCTGGAGACGGTGCGGGCCAGGGAGGGGCCTGGGGCCTGCCGTCATCCTCGGGAACGGGGACGGGTTCGAAGCTGATCCGGTCTGAGCCCTCGGCCCCGAGCTCATAGCCGGCCATGGCCAGGCCACTGATCTCCAGCCGCAATGGCAGATGGGGATCGATGCAGGGGTGGAGGGAGGGGTAGAGGCGGCTGTGCCGGTAGCGCACGCCGAGCCAGCCGTCGCCCAGGGGCAGCTCCCGGCCGTTCAACCGCAGCGAACAGGACTGCAGAAACGCTGTATTGGCCTTCAGCTCGAGCCGCTGCAGAGAACTGTCGACGAAGCGGCTGGTGTTTCCTCCCTGCACCGGGGTGTCGCAGAGCAGGGGCCAGGGTTCTAGAGCCCGTCGGATCTCCAGCCGGGCTCCCTCCTGCTCCCAGCTCAGCAGCAGGGGGAAACGCCACTCCCAGATCCCACGGAAGGGCTCAGGCTCCAGCACCAGACCATCTCGGGCCAGCAGATCCAGCACCGCCTGAAGGTCGGTCCAGATGGCCTGCGGCAGCTGCATCGCATCGTGAAGACGCTCGCCGAAGGGCTCGAGCCGGCTGGGGCGGTGGGCCGGATCGAGCAGGTGGGCGGCCAGGGCGCTCCACAGCAGGGCGATGGCACCGGTCCAGGCGGGATCGGGCAGGGTTTCGATGGCCCGGAACTCGATCAGGCCCTGACATCCGGCCGCCCAGGCGGGATTCCAGAACTTGTCGAAGCTGATCTCGCTGCGGTGGGTGTTCCCGCTGCGGTCGGCATGGAGGTGGCGCAGGGTCTCACTGATCAGGATGCGCTGATCACCCTCAGGAAGCGATTCGATTGCCCGGTGGGCCAGCTGCAGATCCAGGGAACTGGCACTGCCTTCATCGAGACGGGGGGCCTGGGACGCCGGGCCGACGGAGCTGTTTCCGAACAGATAGGAGAGGCTGGGATGCCGCTGCCAGAAGCGCAGGATCGCCACCAGCCAGGCCGGCCTCGAGAAGAAGGGATTGGTCTCGAGGCTTGGGCCTCCCCAGAGCAGGTGGTTGCCACCGCCGGTGCCTTCCTGGCGCTCCCCCACCTGCTTCCAGCTGCGCAGCCCCACCGCCTCGGAGGCCTCGGTCAGGGTGTGGATCCAGAAGTTGTAGTCGGCCCAGCCGTGGCAGACGGGCAGGTTCACCTCCAGAACGCCGGGATCGGCCGTCAGCCCCAGCACATTCCAGCGGCCATCGAGATCAGCGGGGAGCACGCCGCTGAGTTCAGGCTGACTCCAGCCGGTACTGGCCTCGGCGATCAGATGCAGCAGCTGCTCGAGGGGCTGGCGGGGCAGGGGCGGCAGGAAGAGGTTCCAGCCGCGGGGGCTGACCTCCAGGGTGAGCACCTGACGCAGCACACCTTCCGGGAAGTGCTGAAGCGGCAGGCGCAGCCCCGCCGGTCCACTGGCGGGGAGCAGCTCGCGCAGGGGTTTGGCCAGCGGCCAGCGGGCGGCCTGCCAGCCTTCGGGGAGGTCAGGCTCCTCCTCGGTCGGAGTGCTGTGGGACAGGGGGACGGCCCAGATCCTGGAGCTGGGATCCAGGGGATCCTTCAGCCGCAGGGGGTGCACCTCATGGCCGAGGGACTTGCCGATCCCATGCAGGAAATCCTCGGCCCGCTTGGCCGGCAGGTGGGGCAGAGAGGCCTGATCGGCCGGGGATGTGGTCGGCGCCTGCTGAGGCCATGCCACCAGGGGACCGCCATCGAGGCCCGTGATCAGTCGCAGGGCCCAGCGAGGATTCACCTCGCCGTCGTAGCGCTTGCCCGGGCAGTACATCAGGGTGCTGCCGGGCCAGACCCGCCGCTGCAGTTCAGCGGCCAGCCGACGGGCATAGCTGAGCTTGGTGGGGCCATCGGCCGCCACCGACCACTCGGCCCCCTCGGGTTCGAACGGCACCACCGTGGGCTCACCGCCGAGGGTGAGCTGGATGCCCCTGGCGCTCAGGCGCTTCTCCGCCTCCGCGGCGGTGACGGGCATCCAGCCAGGTTCCGCGGAGGCCGGCCGGATCGACTCAGTGACCACCATCGGCTCAGCGGGAACCCGGCTGGGCCGAGGGAAGCACCGTGCAGGCATTGATGGGCATCGACTCCACGTTCCAGATCCGTTCTGCATAGTCGCGGATCGAGCGGTCGCTGCTGAAGAAACCGCAACGGGCTGAATTGAGCAGCGACATGCGGCTCCAGCCCACGGAATCCACCCAGGCGGCATCCACGGCGTTGTGGGCCCTGCGGTAGTCGCCGATGTCGGCCATGACTCGGAAGGGATCGCTGCCGCAGAGGTTGGCCAGCAGGGGGTGGAACAGATCGCGATCGCCCTCGCTGAAATGGCCGGAGCCGATCAGGTCGATGGCCTCCCGCGCGATCGGGTCGCTCTCCAGCCAGGGCATCGGATGGTACCCGCCCCGGTTGATCACCTCCAGCTGCTCGGCGGTATGGCCGAACAGGAAGAAGTTGTCGTGGCCCACGAGATCTCTGATCTCGATGTTGGCGCCATCGAGGGTACCGATCGTGACAGCCCCGTTCAGGGCCATCTTCATGTTGCCGGTGCCGGAGGCCTCCAGGCCGGCGGTGGAGATCTGCTCGGAGAGATCCACCGCCGGGTAGACCTTCTGCCCCAGGCTGACGCTGAAGTTGGGCAGGAACACCACCCGCAGGCGCCCATCCATGGCCGGATCCATGTTCACGATCTCGGCGATGCCGCCGATCAGGCGGATGATCAGCTTGGCCATGGCGTAGCCCGGGGCTGCCTTACCTCCAAAGATGAAGGTGCGCGGCGGCAGGTCCTCGCCGTTGCGGATGCGCAGGTAACGCTCAACGATCTGCAATGCCGCCAGGTGCTGGCGCTTGTATTCGTGGATCCGCTTCACCTGCACATCGAACAGGGAGGCGGGATCCACCAGTACGCCCAGTTGCTGGTGGATCAGGTTGGAGAGTCGTTGCTTGTTGTGATCCCGCACACCGCGCCAGCGGTCCAGGAAGTTTCCATCGTCGGCATACGATTCGAGGCGGGAGAGCTCGCCGAGATCGCGGCGCCAGGTGCTGCCGATCGTGTCATCGAGCAGGGCTGAGAGTGACGGATTCGCCACGGCAATCCAGCGCCTGGGAGTGACACCATTGGTGACATTGGTGAACTTCTCCGGCCACAGCTCCACGAAGTGTGAGAAGAGATCCTTGCGCACCAGCTTGCTGTGCAGTTCTGCCACACCGTTGACCCGATGGCTGCCCACCACTGCCAGGTTGGCCATGCGCACCTTGCGGTAGGGACCCTCCTGAATCAGGGACATCTTCTCCAGAAGGGCCGGCTGGCCTGGATTCCGGATGCGCACCATGCGCAGGAAGCGGGTGTTGATCTCGTAGATGATCTCCAGCTGGCGCGGCAGCAGCTGCTCGAACAGGTCGACACCCCAGGTCTCGAGGGCCTCCGGCAGCAGGGTGTGGTTGGTGTAGCTGATGCAGGCCGTGGTGATCGACCAGGCGGTGTCCCAGTCGACACCGTGCTCATCGATCAGCAGCCGCATCAGCTCGGCCACGGCGATGGCCGGATGGGTGTCGTTGAGCTGAACGGCGAATTTGGTGTGGAACTCCGTGACCGGCAACCCCTGCCCCTTGAGGATGCGGAACATGTCCTGCAGGGAGCAGCTCACAAAGAAGATCTGCTGACTCAGGCGAAGCTGCTTGCCCTGGTCGGTCTCATCGTTCGGATAGAGCACCTTCGAAAGGGTCTCCGAATTGATCTTCTGCAGCACTGCACGGGTGTAATCACCGGCATTGAAGGAGGCGAAATCAAAGGATTCCGGGGCCTGGGCCGACCACAGCCGCAGGGTATTGGCGGTGTGCACGCCATAGCCCAGGATCGGGGTGTCGTAGGCCACGCCCATCACCGTGTGACCCCCGATCGTGACCGGGTAGGTCCATTCGGCGCGGATCACTTCCCAGGGGTTGCCCTGAGCCAGCCAGGGATCGGTGCTCTCCACCTGGCTGCCCCGCAGGATCTGCTGGCGGAAGATGCCGAATTCGTAGCGGATGCCATAGCCGATCGCCGGCAGCTCGAGGCTGGCCATCGATTCCTGGAAACAGGCCGCCAGGCGTCCGAGACCGCCATTTCCCAGCCCCGGTTCCGGCTCCTGGGCGATCAGGTGCATCAGATCGAGGCCCAGCTCGTCGCAGGCCTCCTGGGCCGCCTCGCGCAGCCCCAGATTGACGAGGTTGTTCTCCAGGTGAGGACCAAGCAGATACTCGGCCGAGAGGTAGGACACCGTGCGCACCCCGCTCTGGGTGTAGGCCTCGGCCGTGTCCACCCAGCTCTGCAGCAGCTGATCGCGCACGGCCATCGCCAGGGCCCGGTAGTAGTCGTGGCTGGTGGCCAGCGACGGTGACTTGGCCTGGGTGAAGAACAGATGCCGGCGCATCGCCTCGGCCAGGGCGTGGCCATCCAGGGATGGCGACGCGCCGAGGTCGGTGGGGGGGACGGTGCTGGCTGCCATGGAGGCGGATTGTGTCGACTCGTCCCTTCATGCTGCGGGACCCACCCCCATCGCTGCTGGAACGGTTACCGATTCAGGTTCATTCCAGGTTCCCTGAAGGTTCGCCTCAGAAGTGCAGGAGGTTGGGGACGGTGTGGTCCTCGCTGAGCACTTCGGCCGCGATCGACCATTGCATCTCGCTGGTGACCCCGGCTGGTCCGCTGAAGCTGCCCATCACGGCCGCGGCCAGGTTGGGCTTGGAGGAGGTGGCCAGGGGGATGTAGCGATCGTCGATCGCCCCCATCCCGCTGGGATCGAAGCCACGCCAGCCGGCCCCCGGCAGGTACACCTCGGCCCAGGCGTGCAGGTCGTAGCGGTCGGGCCTGGGCTCCACCAGGTGGTATCCGCTCACGAAGCGGGCCGGCAGCCCCACGCAGCGGCAGGCCTCGATCATCAGCACGGCCAGGTCTCGGCAGGACCCCACACGCTCCTTGAGGGTGCGTCCGGCAGGCCAGGCCGGCCCGACGTGCCGCTGGGTGTACTTGACCCGGTCCTGGATCATCTCCACCAGCTGGTCGAGGAACATCAGCGCCCGCTGGTCGCTGCCCATCAGGGCCTCCTGGGCCAGTTCCACGGCAGCGGGATCATGCTGGCCGTTCGGCAGCCAGCCCTCGAGACTGCCCAGCAGGTCGCCGTTGAGCTGACCCTTGGGATAGGGCAGGGACGGCTCGTTCTCCTCCAGGCAAACCTGCAGCAGGGGCGGCACCTGGGTCTCCACCTCGCACTGGGAGCGGATGTCGAAAGCATCGGTGGCGCCACTGAAGCGCGCCCGCAGGATGTCGTCGCCACTGGCGGCCACCAGCGGGTGAAGGCGATGGGGATCCGGGGAGAGATAGAGATCGAAGCTGAGCAGGCGCTGGAAGCCATGGGCCCTTGGCTTCAGGCAGATGCGGTGCGGACCCAGCAGGACAGGAGCTGTATAGCGGTAACTGAGGGTGTGGGTTACGCGGGCGCGCATGCCGAGGATGCAGGAACGACGGTGCTGGAGGAGGGGCTGGGGTCGGCGGCCGCGGCAGTGTCGTCCGGCTCCGCCTGGGGCGAGGCCACGACGAAGTAGTTGGCGTCGATCAAGGCATGCAGGCGGTTGAGATCGCCCTGGAAACGGTCGATGGCCTCATGCAGCCCCTGGGAGATCAGCTCGTCGATGCGCACGTAGCTCCAGGTGGCGAGCATGCGTCCCGTCAGGCACTCGAGGTCGTCGGGGGGGCCGGGCACCGGATTGCCGCGGATGACCCGCATGGACTTGCTGAGACCTTCGAGGCAGTAGCGCACCGAGCGGGGAAAGATGGGATCGAGCAGCAGGAACTCGGCCACGGCCCGGGGGGTGATGCCCTGTTGCTGCGACTGGCGGAACATCTGGTACGCCCCGGCGGAGCGCAGCAGCGAAATCCATTGCAGCTCATCGAGCACACCTCCCACCTCCTCGGGGCTGGGGAGCAGCAGGTAGTACTTGACGTCGAGGATGCGGCTGGTCTTGTCGGCGCGCTCCACCAGTCGACCCAGTTTGCTGAACTGCCAGGAGAGGTCACGGCTCAAGGTGGCATCGGTGATGCCGTAGAAGAGCTGACAGGCCTTGCGGACCTCGTGGAGCTGCTCCTGGCCGGGAAGCCGCCAGAACGAATCACTCTCGAGCAGGGTGAGATAGAGATCGTTGAGCTGCTCCCACATCTCCGTGGTGATCACCTCGCGGATCTGGCGGGCGTTCTCGCGGGCCGCGTCGATGCAGTTGACGATGCTGCTGGGATTCTCCGGCTCCTGGACCAGGAAGCGCACCACCTCTTCGGGCCCCCCAGCGGGGAAGATCTGATCGAAGAGTTCACGGTCGCCGCTGGCGTCGATCAGCGGCAGCCAGGGCTCGGCACTGCCGGGGGGGCAGTCGAGGGCCATGGCCTCGCTCACCTCGAGAAAGCGGGAGATGTTCTCCGCCCGCTCCACGTAGCGGTTGATCCAGTAGAGGGATTCGGCGACGCGGCTCAGCATGAAGTCTCATCCACGATCCAGGTGTCCTTGCAGCCTCCTCCCTGGGAGGAGTTCACCACCAGGGAGCCGCGGCGCAGGGCCACGCGGGTGAGACCCCCGGGGCTCACCCAGGCGCCCTTGCCCCGCAGCACGTAGGGACGCAGATCGACGTGACAGGGGTAGAGCTCGCCTTCACTGAGGGAAGGCACGGTGGAGAGCTCAAGGGTGGGCTGGGCGATGAAATTGCGGGGATCGGCCTTGATCTTCTCGGCGAAGGACAGGATCTCGGCCTGATCGGCATGGGGGCCGATCAGCATGCCGTAGCCGCCCGCCTCCGCCACCGACTTGACCACCAGTTCGCTGAGATGGGCGAGCACATAGGCCTGGTCGTCGGGCCGCGAGCAGATGTAGGTAGGCACGTTCTCGATGATCGGCTCCTCCCCCAGGTAGTAGCGGATCATCTCCGGCACGTAGGCGTAAATCAGCTTGTCGTCGGCCACACCGGTGCCGGGGGCGTTGGCGATCGCCACGCGCCCGGCCCGGTAGGCCTCCATCAGCCCGCGCACCCCCAGCATCGAGTCTGGGCGGAACACGGCCGGATCGAGGAAGTCGTCGTCGATCCGGCGGTAGATCACATCCACCGGCTCGAGCCCGGAGGTGCTGCGCATCCAGACCCGGTTCCCCTCACAGACCAGATCGCGACCCTCCACCAGCTGGATGCCCATCTGCTGGGCCAGGTAGCTGTGCTCGAAGTAGGCGCTGTTGAAGACCCCGGGGGTGAGCAGCACCACCTTGGGGGTGTCGGTCCAGGGGGCCAGGTCGCGCAGGGTCTGCAGCAGGTGCGACGGATAGTCGTCGATGGGCTGCACCGTGCGGCCGGCGAAGAGGCTGGGGAACATCCGCTTCATCACGCGGCGGTTCTCGAGGAAGTAGGCCACCCCCGACGGGCAGCGCAGGTTGTCCTCCAGCACCCGCCAGGTGCCCTGACCGTCGCGGATCAGGTCGAGCCCGGAAATGTGACACCAGCGGCCCAGGGGCGGTTTGAACCCCTGCATCTGCGGCCGCCAGCCCTGGGAGCTCTCGACATCCTCCCGGGGCAGGACCCCGTCGTTGAGGATCTTCTGATCGCCGTAGACATCGCCCAGGAAACTGTCGATCGCTTCCAGGCGTTGAATCAGGCCGAGTTCAAGACGCTGCCACTCGCCCGAGCGGATCAGGCGCGGCAGGGGATCGAAGGGAAGGATCCGCTCACCGCCCCGCTCTCCGGATCCGTTGAGGCGGAAGGTGGCGCCGAGGCGCTTGAGCAGCATGCCGGCGGCGGCATGGTTGCGGTTGATCTCCTCGATCCCCAGCTGACCGAGAGACGAGAGCAGGGGGCTGAGGGCCGAGCGCGGCTCGGAGGCCGCGCTGAAATACTCGTCGTAACCCTTGCTGGGCTTGTAGTCGGTGAACATCGACGGTGGCGTGGCCATGGCTTGATCATGGACAGCGGCATTGACAACTCTGGTGGTTATCGCTACCGATTGCCGGTGGGTTGAGCTGGATCGATCCAGATCCACACCCGGCCAGGGCCCGTTGTTGGCGCGGGCCCTCAGAGCAGGAAGTAGCGCTGCGCCATCGGCAGCTCGTCGGCGGGCTCGCAGGTGAGCAGTTCACCGTCGGCGAAAACCTCATAGGTCTGGGGGTCCACCTCCACCTTGGGCAGGGCGCTGTTGTTGCGCATCTGGGCCTTGCCGATGCCACGGGTGTGAACCACCGGCACGCAGGGCCGCTTCAGGCCCAGCTTGCGGGGCAGGTCATCGTCGAGGGCCGCCTGGCTCAGGAAGGTGAGGCAGCTGGGGGCGAGGGCACCGCCGTAGGCCGCGAACATCGGCCGTCCGTGCACCGGACCGGGGGTGGGGATCGAGGCGTTGGCATCACCCATCTGGGCCCAGACGATCGAGCCCCCCTTGACCACCAGCTCCGGCTTGACCCCGAAGAAGCCGGGCTTCCAGAGCACCAGATCAGCCAGTTTGCCCACTTCCACCGAGCCGATCTGGCTGTCGAGGCCGTGGGCGATCGCTGGGTTGATCGTGTATTTGGCCACGTAACGCCTGAGGCGCACGTTGTCGTTGCGGCCTCCTCCGGGACCGGCGCTGTCCTCCGGCAGGGTGCCGCGCTGCACCTTCATCTTGTGGGCGGTCTGGAAGGTGCGGGTGATCACCTCACCCACCCGGCCCATGGCCTGGGAGTCGCTGGCGATGATGCTGAAGGCCCCCAGGTCGTGGAGGATGTCCTCGGCGGCAATGGTTTCGCGGCGGATGCGCGATTCGGCGAAGGCCACGTCTTCGGGGATGGCCGCGTCGAGGTGGTGGCACACCATCAGCATGTCGAGGTGTTCCTCGAGCGTGTTGCGGGTGTAGGGGCGGGTGGGGTTGGTGGAGCTGGGCAGCACGTTGGCCTCGCCGCAGATCCGGATGATGTCCGGGGCATGGCCGCCGCCGGCCCCCTCGGTGTGGAAGGTGTGGATGGTGCGGCCGCCGATCGCCCGGATCGTGTCCTCCACAAAACCCGCCTCATTGAGGGTGTCGGAGTGGATGCAGACCTGCACGTCGAGCTGGTCGGCCACGGTGAGACAGCAATCGATCGCCGCCGGGGTGGTGCCCCAGTCTTCGTGGAGCTTGAGACCGCAGGCTCCGGCCCGCACCTGCTCCTCGAGCGCCTCGGGCGTGCTGGCGTTGCCCTTGCCATAGAAGCCCAGGTTCACGGGCAGGCCTTCGGCAGCCTGGAACATCCGGGCCAGATGGAAGGCCCCGGGGGTGCAGGTGGTGGCATTGGTGCCGGTGGCCGGGCCGGTGCCGCCGCCCAGCAGAGTGGTGACGCCCGAAGCCAGGGCCGTCTCGATCTGCTGCGGACAGATGAAATGGATGTGGGTGTCGATGCCGCCGGCGGTGAGGATGTGGCCCTCCCCGGCGATCGCCTCGGTGCCGGGCCCCACCACGATCGTCACGCCGTCGGTGATGTCGGGGTTGCCGGCCTTGCCGATGGCGCAGATGCGTCCGTCGCGGAGGCCCACATCGGCCTTGACGATCCCCCACCAGTCCAGGATCAGGGCGTTGGTGATCACCGTGTCCACAGCCCCGTCGGCGCGGGAGGTCTGGGCCTGGCCCATGCCGTCGCGGATCACCTTGCCGCCGCCGAATTTCACCTCCTCGCCATAGCTGGTGAAGTCGTCCTCCACCTCCAGGATCAGCTCGGTGTCGGCCAGCCGCAGCCGGTCGCCGGTGGTGGGGCCGTAGGTCTCGGCGTAGGCCCGGCGATCCATCCGGTAGGGCATGGCTGGTGCGGGTGACGAAGGAACGGGGGATGGGCGGGGCCGCCCTGGGCGGATCAGTCGAGGGGGCCGTTGATCAGACCGTTGAAGCCGAACACACAGCGGGCTCCGGCCAGAGGCACCAGCTGAACGGGGCGCTGATCCCCTGGCTCGAAGCGGATCGCGGTGCCGGCCGGAATGTCGAGGCGCTGGCCCCTCGCCGCCTCCCGGTCGAAGACCAGGGCATGGTTGGCCTCGTGGAAGTGGAAGTGGGATCCCACCTGCACAGGACGATCACCCCGGTTGGCCACCTCGATCGTGGTGACCGGCCGGCCGGCGTTGAGCTCGAGGCTGCCGGGTTCAGGAAAGAGTTCTCCGGGAATCATCGGATCGGTTCATGCAGAGTGACGAGCTTGGTGCCATCGGGGAATGTGGCCTCCATCTGCACCTCGGGGATCAGCTCCGGCACCCCCTCCATCACCTGCTCGCGGCTGAGCCAGGTGGTGCCCTCGGCCATCAGTTCAGCCACGCTGCGACCGTCGCGGGCCCCCTCCAGCACGAGAAAGCTGAGCCAGGCCACGGCCTCGGGATGGTTGAGGCGCAGACCCCGCTGCAGCCGACGCTCCGCCAGAAGCGCTGCGGTGACGATCAGCAGCTTGTCCTTCTCCTGGGGAGTGAGATACATGGGCGGGGGCGTTCCGCCATCACTCTGGCAGTGGTCCGGCAGGCCGCCAGGTTCAGCAGGAACTTTCACCGCCGGCTCAGGGCCTGGAGAGCAGCATGCCCGGAGTGTCCGCAGCCCCACCGCCATGGCCGAGCCGATCGATCTGATGGAGCTGCCGGTGACCCTGCGTCGCCGGACGGTGCTCGCCTACGGCCTCGGTGACGCCGGCACCGGGCTGGCGGCGGCCCTGATCGGCTTCTATCTGTTCGTCTTCTACACCCAGATCGCCGGGCTGCCCCCCTGGCTGGCGGGCCTGGTGCTGATGGTGGGGCGGCTCTGGGACGCCATCAACGATCAGCTGCTGGGCTGGCTCAGCGACCGCACCCGCAGCCGCTTCGGCCCCCGCCTCCCCTGGATGGTCTGGAGTGCGGTGCCCCTCGGGCTGAGCATGGCGCTGATGTGGTGGTTCCCCCCTGGCGGTGAACTGCTGCGCTTCGGCTGGTTCGTGCTGATCTCCGTGGTGTTCATGGCTGCCTACACGGGCGTGAACCTGCCCTTCTGCGCCCTGGCCACCGAGCTCAGCGAGGACACCCGGCTGCGCACCCGCCTCAACGCGGCCCGCTTCACCGGCTCGATTCTCAGCAGCCTGCTGGGCTTGATGCTCGGGGCCCTGCTGGTGGGCTATGGCGCCCCGGGCTACCTGGCGATGGGAGTGGCCGCCGGAGCGGTGGTGGTCGTCGGCACCCTGCTGTCCGCCTGGGGGTTGGCGCCGGCCGCACGGGTGTGCCGCCGGCCCTCGGGGTCGCCCGAGCCCATCACCGCCCAGCTGGGGCGGATCCGGCGCAATGGCCGCTTCCTGCGGGTGGTGGGGTTGTACCTCCTGCTCTGGGGAGCGCTGCAACTGATGCAGCCCGTGTCGTTGCTCTATCTCACCGAGGTGATGCATCTGCCCCAGGCCTGGAGCACCTGGATGCTGATCCCCTTCCAGCTCAGCGCCATGGCCGGCCTGGAGCTGTGGAGCCGGCTGGCGGCCCGGCAGGGACGGCTGGTCGCCCTGCGCTGGGGCTGTGGCCTCTGGATCGCGATGGGCGGCCTGGCCATGGTGCTGGTGCCGCTGGATGCCGCCGCGGCCCCGCTGGCCCCCGGGGGCAACGGCCTCAAGTTCTCACTGCTGGTGGGGGTCGTGATTCTGCTGGGCCTGGGGGCCGCCACCGCCTACCTGCTGCCCTGGTCGTTGCTGCCCGACGCGATCGACGCCGATCCGGAGCGGCCGGCCGGACTGTTCACCGCCTGGATGGTGATGACCCAGAAGCTGGGCAGCGCCGTGTCGGTCTTCCTGCTGGGAAACCTGCTCAGCTGGAGCGGCTACGTGGCTGGGCTGGTCGGTGGCCAGCCCCGTCCGGCCCTGGTGATGATCCGCCTCTGCATCGGCCTGATCCCGGCTGTCCTCGTGGTGCTGGGACTTGTGGTGATGCGGCGCTGGCCCCAGCCGTCCTGCCGGCCCCGATGAGCCCTGAGATCAGCTGGAGTCCGCCGTGTGGGCCTCGCGAAGACTGGGGATCCTGTCCGAGGGTTCCAGCCAGGGATCCTCCTGGAACGGCCACACCCTCGGGAGAACCGGCGGCGCCAGGCCACGCTCGGCGCGGATCCGGGCCCAGATGCGGGTGAACCACCAGCGGGCCGCCTGGGTGGAGCCGCCCCGGTAACGAGCCACCAGCCCCTGATCGAGCCGGCCGCAGGCCATCTCCCCCTCCAGCCCGGTCCGATCGGCTCGGCAGAGGTCCAGCAGCGCGTCCGGCACCGGCGCCGGCGCCGCCCACACCAGGCTGCCGAACACGGGCATCCCCCCCAGCCCGTGGGGGGAGCGCAAGGTCTCTCCCGTGAGCTCCAGTTGATCGACAACACTCCAGCGCCCCTGTCGGCGAATCTCGAGGCGGGAGCGCCAGCAGCCGTCCCCCAGGGTTTCGGAGTCGGCGCTGCGTCCCAGGCGCACCACGTCGGCCCCGAGCCAGCTGGCTCCCTCGGCCAGCTCCACCCGGCAGCTCTGCTCGATCAAGCCTCCTGCGAACACCACCACCTCCTGGGGCAGCCATTCCAGGTCGGCCCCCTCCGTCAGCTCGACGCTCAGCCGCTGGCGGCTCCAGCTGCCGCGGGGGGCCAGGCGGGAGCGGCCCACCGATCCGTACACCTTCTGGGCGGCGACGCTGGTGAGCAGGGCACGGCTGAAGGGCCCGAGCCCGACCTCGATGCTCAGCTCATCCCCTCCCACGAGACCACCGCCGGTGTGGAGCAGCGGCAGTTCACAGCGGCCATCGGCGCGGGCGAAGGCCCTCTGGATCTTGAGGGGGGCCGTGGCGCCGCCCTGGTACTGGGTGCCACGCTCTGCCGTTCGATGGAAGTGAAGGCGGGCCTCCGCACACCAGGGCTTCGGGGGGGCGCTCAGCATGGACAGTTGCGCTCCAGGACAGTCGGCACCATCCGGAGAATCCTGACCCAGGCCGCAAGGGCGGTTTTGGTAGCCATCGCCACAGGGGCTGCTCCACGGTCTGAGGAGGCTGGCGCCTTGTTGTGAGGGTGATGGCCCTGTGTCCACGCCCCCGAGCTCGAGCTCACCACCCGTCTCACCACCGCTGCAGCTGGAGTTGCGCTATCAGCCCTCCGGCCAGGAGCAGGAGCCGGACGGGGATGTGCCCGTGCTGCATCTGCCCATGAGCGCCCAGGAGCGCACCAGCCTGCGCGGGCGGAGACGCACCTCCTGCGGCCGTGAACTGCTGCTGCATCTCCCGCGGGGACCGGCCCTGGAGCCGGGCGAGCGGCTGATGCCGGCCGATCGCAGCCTGGTGGTGGTGGTGGTGCCGGCGCCTGAGCCTGTGCTGGTGGTGCGCAGCCCGGATCCCCTGACGTTGCTGCAGGCCGCCTACCACCTGGGCAACCGCCATGTGTCGCTGGAAGTGCGCTCAGGGGAACTGAGACTGCTGGAGGACGGGGTACTGGAGGAGCTGATGCGGCAACGGGGCCTGTTGATCGAGCACCGACTGGCGCCATTTCTGCCGGAACCTGGTGCCTATGCCGCAGCCAGTCACGCCCATTCCCACATCCACAACCACGACAGCGACCAGCCGCGATGAGTGTCGCCGGGCTGCATCTGCTGCAACTGGTGAGCCCCGCCCTGCCTGTGGGGGCGTTCAGCTACTCGGAGGGGCTGGAGGTGTTGGTGCAGAGGGGAACCATCACCACGGCGAGGGCTCTGCAGGACTGGCTCGAAGCCGAGCTCCGGCGCGGCAGCATCGGCATCGAGGCGGCGGCCCTGGGCCCTCTGCAGGAGGCCCTGCGCCAGCACCAGCTCATGGCTGCAGCGGGAGCCGAGAGCGAGGGGGCTCAGCGTGCCCGGGCAACGTTGATGGATCTCGACAGCTGGCTGCTGGTCCAGCGCGAAGCGCCTGAACTGCGGTCCCAGCAACGTCAGATGGGACGCTCCTTGCTGCAGCTGCTGGCGCAGCTGGGCTGGCCGCTGCAGCCTGCCGTCGAGCTGGCCTGGCCGGCGGCCTGGGCCTGGGCGGGGCTTTGCCTGGAGCTCCCACTGCCTGATCTGGTGGAGGCCTACCTCTATGGCTGGTGCGCCAACCAGATCAGTGCCGCCGTGCGCCTGGTGCCCCTTGGGCCCACCCAGGGACAACGGCTGCAGCTGGCCCTGGCACCGTTACTGGTGGAGCGGGGCCGCGAGCTGGCGCTCGCCGATCCCCGCGAGCAATGGACCGGCGGCATCGGCTCTGGCCTCTGCCAGCTCCACCACGCCGAGCTTTACTCCAGGCTGTTTCGCAGTTGACCCTCAAGGCGGCCCACCAGCATGAGCAAACTGCGCGTTGGAGTGGCGGGACCCGTGGGCTCCGGCAAAACGGCCCTCGTTGAAGCCCTCTGCCGGCGGCTGCGCCAGGAGCTGGAGCTGGCGGTAGTGACCAATGACATCTACACCCAGGAAGACGCCCAGTTCCTGACCCGCGCCGGCGCTCTGGAGCCCGAGCGCATCCGCGGGGTGGAAACGGGAGGTTGCCCCCACACCGCCATCCGGGAAGACTGCTCGATCAACCGCGCCGCGGTGGAGGAACTGGAGAACCAGTTCCCTGATCTCGATCTGGTGCTGGTGGAGAGCGGCGGTGACAATCTCGCGGCCAGCTTCAGTCCGGAGCTGGTGGATCTGTGCATCTATGTGATCGACGTGGCCGCCGGGGACAAGATCCCCAGGAAGGGGGGGCCGGGCATCACCCGCTCCGACCTGCTGGTGATCAACAAGATCGATCTGGCAGCGATGGTGGGCGCCGATCTGAGCGTGATGCAACGAGACACTGAACTGATGCGACCGGGCCGCCCCTGGTGCTTCACCAACCTTCGCAGCGGAGAAGGCCTGGAGCGTGTCGAATCCTTTCTGCGTGAACAGTTACCCAGCCCAAGGGCCTGAGTCAGGGACCTGGCTTCACCAGCAAATCCACACACCCTGAGCCAGCACAGAGGTTTCGTGCGATCGGATACATAGCGCCCTGGGCGATCTCCGTAAGTTCCGAGCTGCCGTCAGCATCGCGGCATACCCTCACCTTGACAAAGCACCAATGGTTCAGAATCTCTCTCGGCGGCTGTTTGCTGGACTTGCTGCTTCCGCCGTCAGCATCACTCTGGTGTCCTGCGGTGGCGGTGGCGGTGGAGACTCCGCTGGCAACTTCGACGGCGAGGTCAAAGTTGGCATCCTCCACTCCCTGAGTGGCACCATGGCCATCTCGGAAACGACCCTGAAAGAGGTCGAAGAGATGGCGATCAAGGAGATCAACGACGCCGGCGGCGTCAAGGTTGACGGCAAATCGTACAAAATCGTCGCTGTTGCCGAAGATGGTGCCTCCGATTGGCCCACCTTCGCCGAGAAATCGCAGAAGCTGATCGACTCCGACAAGGTGGCCGTAGTGTTCGGAGGCTGGACCTCCGCCAGCCGCAAAGCCATGCTGCCGGTGTATGAGGCCAAGAACCATATGCTCTTCTACCCGATTCAATATGAAGGGCAGGAGTGCTCCAGGAACATCTTCTACACGGGCGCCGTTCCCAACCAGCAGGCTGAACCAGCCGTTGACTGGCTGATGAAGACCTACGGCGATAAGCTGGGCAAAAAGGTCTACCTGGTTGGCTCAGACTACGTCTATCCTCGGACCGCCAACACCATCATCAAGGAGCAGATGAAGGCTCTTGGCGGTGAAACCGTTGGCGAAGACTACATCCCTCTCGGCAACACCGAGGTAGCCCCGATCATCGCCAAGATCAAGAAGGCGTTCCCGGATGGCGGCATCATCATCAACACCTTGAACGGCGACTCCAACGTTGCCCTCTTCAAGCAATTCAAGGCCGCCGGCATTGACCCGGCAAAATACCCGATCATGTCCTTCTCGATTGCTGAGGAGGAGATCCGTCAGATCGGCCCTGAGTACACCACTGGCACCTATGCCACCTGGAACTTCTTCATGAGCCTGGACACCCCGGCCTCGAAGAAGTTCACCTCCGACTTCCAGGCGATGTATGGCGCCGATCGGGTCACCGGTGACCCAGCTGAATCGGCCTACAACATGGTGTACCTCTGGAAGAACGCTGTTGAGAAGGCCGGTACCTTCGAAGATCTCGACAAGGTCCGCAAGACCATGATCGGCATCAAATTCGATGCGCCCCAGGGCGAGATCGAAATGTTCCCCAATCACCACACCTCCGAGCGGGTGCTGATCGGTGAAGCCGAAGCCAACGGTCAGTTCAAGATCCTCGAGGACAGCAAGACGGCCATTCCGCCCATCCCCTGGAACCAGTTCGTGCCCGAAACCAAGGGTTTCACCTGCGACTGGACTCAGGATCGTCCTGATGCCGGCAAGTTCAAGATGTGATCAGGGCCATCCCCGGGAGGCGATGAAGAATCGGTGGTTCCTCCAGGAACCACCGCCCGCCATCCAGATCGATACACCACCACCCCGTTCGACCTGGTCCAGCATCGCTGACGCGATGCTGGACCTAACTTTCAACATTCATTCCGTTGGAACTTTTCTTTTCTCAGATCCTCGATGGCCTCAGCATCGGATCGGTTCTGCTGCTTGCAGCTACCGGTCTGGCCATCGTTTTTGGCTTGATGGGGGTCATCAACCTCGCCCATGGTGAGTTCATGATGCTGGGCGCCTATGTCACCTACGTGGTGCAGTCGGCGTTCAAACCCATGGGTGGTGTGATCTTCGAGCTGTATTTCCCGGTCTCTCTGGTGCTTGCCTTCATCGTCACGGGATTGATTGGAGTGCTGCTGGAGAGAACGCTGATCCGACAGCTTTACGGCAGACCCCTGGAAACACTGCTCGCCACTTGGGGAGTCAGCCTGATTCTCATCCAGCTGATTCGAAGTGTCTCAACGGCCATGATGCTTGGCATCATTGTGGGTGTAGCTTCCGGGGTCTTACTTTCTAAGTTACTGCGCGCGAAGTTCTCACAGAAGCCTTTCTTCACCTATCTCAATGGACTGGGCTGGGCTCTCTCCATCCTCATCGGTCTGATTGCCGTGAATCTCTTCGATCAGTTCCGGCCACTCTCCAAGCCTTGGTTCGGTCCCCGCAACATCGATGTGACGGCACCGAAATGGCTGCAGGGTAGCTGGGGGATGATCGGCACCATCGAACTGCCCGGTCTGAGGATCTTCATCATCCTGCTGTCGGCCCTTTTGCTTCTGGCCACCTACTGGTTCCTGAATAAAAGCGTCTGGGGTCTGCGGATCCGCGCAGTCACCCAGAACCGTCAGATGAGCAACTGTCTCGGTATTCCAACCGATCGCGTGGACAGCATCACCTTCGGTATCGGATCCGGACTGGCCGGTGTGGCTGGGTGCGCCATCACTCTGCTGGGATCGGTGGGCCCCAACCTTGGAGCCGCGTATATCGTGTCCTGCTTCATGGTGATCGTGCTGGGCGGGGTGGGCAACCTGCTCGGCACCGTGATCGCGGCGATTCTGCTCGGGATCATTCAATCGGTGATCGGCTCCGGCACCTTGCTCACCATCTTCCCGGATATGCCGGCGGCCGCCCGAGGGGTCACTGAATTCTTCGCGACCACGAGCATGTCGCTGGTCCTCGTCTTCATCTTCATCATCGTCTTCCTCCAGTTCCGTCCCAACGGCATGTTCCCTCAGAAGGGTCGCTCGGTCGATGCCTGACCCGATCATCCCCACCCGCTGCAGATTCCCGTTCCATCTCCCCACGAGGAGGCCTCTACCTTGAAACTCTTCCAAAGACTTGTCCCCTGGATTCTGCTGGCGGTGGCCCTGTTCATCCTGCCGGCGGCGCTCGACGATTTTCGGCTCAACCTCTTCGGTCGCTATTTCGCGCTCGCCATTACCGCTCTGGCGATCGATCTGATCTGGGGATACACCGGTCTGCTGAGCCTGGGTCAGGGGATCTTCTTCTCGTTGGGTGGCTACGCGGTGGCCATGTACCTGATGCTCAAAACCAAGAGCCTGGCTGGCGGTAATGGCATCCCCAAATTTTTCGAGAACTACGGCGTCGCTGAGCTGCCCTTTTTCTGGAAGCCCTTCTGGTCACCTGTATTCACGCTGATCGCCATCTGGGTGATCCCAGCCGTGGTGGCTGGTGTGGTGGGTTGGTTGATCTTTAGAAACCGGATCAAAGGAGTGTATTTCTCCATCATCACCCAAGCCGCGTTGATGGTGTTCTTCCACTTCTTCAACGGCCAGCAGAAGCTTTTCGACGGCACCAACGGCCTCAAAACCAGCACCTCGCAGCTGTTCGGCCAACTGGTGGGTTCCCCTGACATGCAGGTGTGGTTCTACCGCCTCACGGTGATCCTGCTCCCCCTGGCTTTTCTGATCTGCCGGTACTTCACCAGCGGGCGCTTCGGTGATGCCCTGATCGCCATCCGTGATGATGAGACAAGATTTCGTTTTGCCGGTTTCAATCCGGTCCCGTTCAAGACCATCGTCTTCCTGGTGGCGGGAGCCCTGTGCGGAATCTCCGGCGCGCTCTACACCGTGCAGTCCGGCATCGTTTCGCCCCAGTACATGTCGATCTCCTTCTCGATCGAGATGGTGATCTGGGTGGCCGTGGGCGGCCGGGGGACTCTGGTGGGTCCCATCATCGGCGCCACGGTGGTCAACTACCTGCGCAGCCTGGTAAGCGAGGCCCTGCCGGAGGCCTGGCTCTTCGTCCAGGGTGCCCTGTTCATCTTCGTGGTTGTGCTCATGCCCGATGGCATTTATGGCTGGGTTGTCAACGGCGGATTCAGGAGTCTGCTGGCCGCCTTCGGCATCGCCAAGAAGGCAAAAACCTATCCCCGGATCGATGAGGAGGCTCTCCCCGTGGACTAGTCAGTCCGACAATACTGCCAGGTTTTTCTTCGTGACTGCTTTCTCGAATACGCTCCTTTCCGATGTCCATGTCAGAACCTCTACTTGAGCTCAATGACGTCAGCGTGAGTTTCGATGGCTTCTATGCCCTCACCGATCTCAGCCTGAAGCTGTACAAGGGTGAGTTGAAGTCGATCATCGGGCCCAACGGTGCCGGCAAGACAACATTTCTGGATGTGATCACCGGCAAGGTGCGGCCTACCAAGGGCTCGGTGACCTTCAAGGGACAATCGCTTCTCGGTGTGTCAGAGCAGAAGATCTCTCGTCAGGGGATCGGCCGCAAGTTCCAGACCCCGAGGGTCTTCGAGAACCTCAGCGTGCTTCGCAATCTCGAGCTGGCCGCCTCCCCGTTGAAAAACGCCTTCAGCCTGCTGGGGTCGGGCCTTCCCCAGGCGGCCAAGGACGAGGTTCATCGCATCATGAACTATGTGGGCCTGGCACCCTTCGCCACCGTGAAGGCTGGCTCCCTCTCCCATGGCCAGAAGCAGTGGCTGGCCATCGCTTGCCTGGTGGCCCAGGCCCCGGAAGTGCTGCTCCTGGATGAACCGGTTGCCGGTCTGACCGATGAGGAAACCCTGCGAACGGCCGAACTGATCAAGTCCCTGGCCGGCGACCACACCGTGGTGGTGATCGAGCACGACATGGAATTCATCCGGGATCTCGATTTCGACGTCACCGTTCTGCACCAGGGGCAGGTGCTCACTGAGGGTCCGCTGGACCAGGTCAAAGCCGATCCAAGGGTTATCGAGGTCTACCTGGGGCCGCCCGAACAGTAACCGTTTTCCGACCTTCAACCACCGCCCCCATGTCTACCACCAGCGAAAAACCCCTGCTCCAGGTCAACGGTCTGAATGTGTATTACGGAGAAAGCCATATTCTCCGCAACGTGGACCTGAGCATCCATGAAGGGAAAATGGTCTGCCTGATCGGTCGCAACGGCGTCGGCAAAACCACGTTTCTCAAGACCATCATCGGACTGCTGCAGCAGCGTTCGGGCACCATCGAATACGGCAGCGGTCAACTGTCCAGCCAGCCTCCCTACCGGAGAGCTCGTGCAGGCATCGGCTATGTCTCCCAGGGCAGGGACATCATTCCCCAGGTTTCGGTCAAGGAGAATCTCCTGCTGGGCATGGAGGCCCTTCCCGGAGGGCTCGAGAAGAACCGCCACATCGATCCTCTGATCTTCGATCTGTTTCCGATTCTCGAGAAGTTCCTCAAGCGCAAGGGTGGCGACCTCAGTGGCGGTCAGCAGCAGCAGCTGGCCATCGCCCGAGCTCTGCTGGGCAAGCCGAAACTGCTGCTGCTGGATGAACCGACCGAAGGGATTCAGCCTTCGATCATCCTCGACATCGAGCACGCCGTTCAGCGAATCATGAAGGAGACCGGCATCAGCGTGCTGCTGGTGGAGCAGCATCTTCACTTCGTGCGCCAGTCCGATTTCTATTACGCCATGCAGCGTGGAGGCATTGTGGCCAGTGGCAAGACGGATCAGCTCTCCGACGAGGTGATCAAGGAGTTCCTGACGGTCTGATCGAACGCGCCTGGGCGTTGGCTCCCAGCAGGAGTCAACGCCCAGGTCGGAGCACTCACTGTCGTGAGTGTCAGCAGCCTCGATTCAGCATCCAGGGGCGGGTGCTGCTCTGCTTCAGCCGGGGCTTTCCTGCCGGGGGAGTGGCCTGCTTGCGCACCAGTCGCGGTTCCGACTGCTCCTGTTTCAGCCGCAGGGGCCCGGTGAGGGACATCACCGGTGTGAACACGCGCTTGCCCTCTGCCTCACAGGCGGGACAGTTGGTGTTGCTCTGGCGCTCATCGATGCTGCGCCAGACTTCAAAGTTTTCACAACCGTTGGTGCAGCTGAATTCGTAGACAGGCATGGCGGGCGGAAGATGAGATCGTTCAAAAAATGATCAGCACAACAGAAAGGGGGCCTGATGCTCAGGCCCCCCGTTCCACAGTTACTGATCAGCAGGGCAGGATATCCTGGTCAAAGATCGAAGTTGGTATGGCCAGGGTGCAACAGGCATTGGGGATATCGACAATGCCGCTGATTCGCCCCTCGACCGGTGCACAGCTCAGCAGCAGATAGGCCTGCTCGCCCGTGTAGCCGAACTTCTTGAGATATTCGATCGCATTGAGGCAGGCACGACGATAGGCGATATGTACATCCATGTAGTACTGCTTGCCTTCGAACTCATCAACCGAGATCCCCTCAAACACGAGGTAATCAGTGAAATGAGGTTCGACGGGGCTGGTCTTGAACATGGGATTGACCATCCCATACTTCTCCATGCCACCCTTGATGATCTCCACGTGCAGATCGAGGTAGCCAGACATCTCGATGGCGCCGCAGAAGGAGATTTCACCATCCCCCTGGGAGAAGTGGATGTCTCCCATCGAGAGCTTGGCTCCTTCCACGTAGACGGGGAAGTAGATCTTGGTTCCTTTGGTGAGATTCTTGATGTCGCAGTTGCCGCCATGCTCCCGGGGAGGCACCGTGCGGGCCGCCTCATTGGCCACCCGCTCGAACTCCGAGCTGGGCAGGGTTCCGAGGATGGCGCTGTTGGGATTGGGAAGAGCCGCCAGCACCGGCTCACTGCCCGAGAGACCGGCGCCATAGGTGCGGCGGTCGGGGGCGGTGTTCACCAGCTCGGTTTCACGCCGGTTCCACTCCCTCAGCAGCTCATGGGAGGGGGCGCAGCCGATCAGGCCGGGGTGGGTGATGCCAGCGAAACGCACGCCGGGGATGTGCCTGGAGCTGGTGTAGATCCCTTCAAAATCCCAGATGGCCTTGGCCGCCTTGGGGTAGTGATCGGTGAGGAAGCCGCCTCCGTTTTCCTTGGCGAAAATGCCCGTGAAGCCCCATTCATCTCCCTGCAGGGCACCGACATCGAGAATATCGACCACCAGGATGTCGCCGGGCTGGGCACCATTCACCCAGATCGGCCCACTCAGGACATGGACAACCTCGAGATTGACATCGGCGATGTCCTGCGGATCATCGTTGTCCTTGATCTGGCCATCGGTCCAGTCCTTGCATTCGATCCTGAACACATCACCCGGATTGACTGAAACCACTGCCGGGATGTCGGGATGCCAGCGGTTGTGGCCCGGCATCTCCTGCTGGTCCATCGTCTTGGTGAGATCAACCTTGAACAGTGTTTTCGGCATCGAAAGGAGGGGTTCGTTGCGGTTTTCGCCCACATCCAACGCGAGCCCTCCAGGAGGAACAGTGTCATCGGCTACTGGACCCCGCGCTCAGCGGCCCTGTCACTGGCGTGCCGTGCTGTCATCGAAATCACCGCGGCGGCAGAGGTTGTCCCTGAGGCGCGCCGTCCAGGCCTGAGGCTTTAGGCCGCCACTGGCCTCGATCCGCCCATCAAAGTGATACAGAATCTGCCAGCGACTCTTGCCGCTCAGCTGAGCGGCCTCGGCAACGTCCGAGATGGGGTAGCCATAGACGTTGTCGTAGGCGGGCCAGCCGGGTGTGTCCTTGATGCTGCAGACGGCATTGAGCGCATGCAGGCGTCCTTCCGCCGGCTGGCCAGGCCCATGCAGGCGCACGGCTCCCTTGTAGAGGCCGTTGGACACCCCCGGCTTGAAGGTCTGGGCCAGCTCGACCCGGGTCCCCTCGACCTCCACCAGCGCATCGCCAAGCCGGGCGTTCTGAACGGCCACCTCCTTCGGCCCGCCGCAGGCCGAAAGCCCCGCCAGCAGGAACGCCAACCCCGGGATCACCGCTGCAGCCCCGACCCTCACGCTGTTCATCCGCTGATGACCCGACGCTATGACAGGTGCCTTCGGTGACGGACCCTGGACCAGTCGATCAGTCGTCCGCAAGCAAGCGACGCCAGAAGTGCTCCGGCTCGGGCCAGGTGGAGACCACCTCCCCCTCCAGGGACCGGATCGGCCGGCAACCGAGGCTGTTGATGAGCAGAGCACCGTGCCGCAGCTGGGAGGCCTCGATCGGCGCCGGAGCCTCCTGGGCCAGCCCCAGGGCCAAAGCTCTGGCCCGCATCACGCCGGGAAGGCAGCCGCTGGCCTGCGGCGGTGTCCACCACCCCCCGGAGTGACGCACCAGCAGGTTGGCGCAGGTGCCGCAGCAGAGCCCCCCGGCCGTGCTCAGCAGCAGCGCCTCCTGCTGACCCGCCCGTCGGGCCTCCAGTCTGGCCAGCACCGAAGCGCCATAGGCGAAGGTCTTGCAGGAACTCAGGCGGCTGGCGGCATTGCGCCGCTCGAGCCGGCTCACCATCACGGACACCGAGCTGAAATCAGGCCAGGCGGGGCTGAGCTGCAACCAGAAGCGTGCAGGTCCCGCGGAGGGTTCGAGGCCCCGGGCACCATCGCCCCGGCTCCAGTTGAGGCGCAGGGCCCCGCAGGCGATGCCGCTGCGATCGATCGCCTCGCGGGCCAGCAGCGCCACCCGCTCCAGCGGCGGTGGGGGCTCAAGACCCAGCACCTCCGCCCCGCAGCGCCAGCGCTGATGGTGCTGGGCCAGCAACCGGGGGCGCCCCCCCTCCACCAGCACGGTTTCGAACAGCCCATCGGCCAGACTCAGGCCCCGATCCGAGAGCGGCACCGCCAGGCTGCCCGGTTTACCCCAGCGGCCTCCGTCCGGTCCATCGATCCAGGCGATCGCGTTCAGGCCAGGGCCTCCAGCAGGGGATCCAGTTTCCAGGCCAGTTCCTCAGCCTCGGCGGCGGGGCTGGAATCGGCCACGATGCCGCAGCCGGCATGGGCGCGCAGGCGCCGGCCCCTGAGCATCAGGCTGCGGATGAGGATGTTGCTGTCGAAGCGGCCGTCGGCCTCGAGCAGGAACAGGGATCCGCAGTAGGGCCCCCGGGGCACGGGCTCCAGGGCACCCAGGCGCTGGCAGGCGCGCACCTTCGGGGCCCCGGTGATCGACCCGCCCGGCCAGCAGGCCCGCAGCAGGTCCACCAGATCGGCCTCGGGGCGCAGGGATCCCTCCACCACGGAGGTGAGGTGGTGCACCTGGCGGTAACTCTCCAGCCCCAGCAGCTGAGGCACCCCGATCGAGCCGCTGCGGCAGACCCGGCCGAGATCATTGCGCAGCAGATCGACGATCATCACGTTCTCGGCCCGGTCCTTGGCGCTGGTGATCAGGTCGGCAGCGGCGGCGGCATCGGCGGCGGCGGCGGTGTGACGGGGCCGGGTGCCCTTGATCGGACGGGTCTCCACCTGGCCATCCTCCTCCAGACGCAGAAAGCGTTCCGGCGACGCGGAGAGCACGGCCTCACCGTCCTCGCCGAGCGAGGCGATCGCCACTCCACCGAAGGGCGCCGGGCAGTGGCGCCTGAGCCGGCCGTAGAGCTCCAGGGGTGAGACCGGCTGTGGCAGCAGCAGTTCGCGGCAGGCGGTGAGATTGGCCTGGAACAGATCCCCCGCGGCGATCCACTCCCGCAGGGCCGTCACCTGGTGGGCGAAGGCCTCCGGGGTGGTGTGCCAGTGCCAGTGGCCGGGCGGCAGACCCGGGGCCGGCGGCGCTGCGGCCTCCGCCGTTCCTGGGTCTTCAGGGCCTGATCCGATCAAGGCCGCCAGGTCCCGCAGCCGCCCCGGGTCGTCCCCCTCCAGCCAGAGACGCCGTTCCTGCAGATCGAAGCGGAGCAGGGGGTCGTAGCGAGCGGCCCAGAGGGTGGCTGTGTCCGGCGAGCGCCAGTGGGATCCCGGCTCCACCCAGGCTCCCGCCTCATAGCCCAGCCAGCCCAGCCAGGCCCCACCCGTCCCCAGGACACGCCGCAGGGCCGCGAAGGGATCGCCGGCTCCGGACTCAGCCGGCAGGCCCCGGCACTCCACCTGCTCCAGGGGGGCCAGGGCCAGGGTCGAGGTGCGTCCCAGGGCCGTTCCATCCCCATCCAGCCAGACCAGCCCCTCCAGCCCGTAGTGCTGCGCCAGCCGGTTCACCAGGGGCCAGGGTTCCCGCCACGGCAGGGGGCGGATCAAAGGCTCCCGGCTCATCCAGGTCCGTGGCTGGCCAGCTCGGGATGCCCCGCGTCCCGCAGAGCGGCATCGCGGATGCGACAGCTGTCGCAGCGGCCGCAGGGGACAGTCCCGCCGGCATAACAGCTCCACGTGCTCTCGATCGGCAACCGCAGACGCAGGGCCTCCTCAACGATCCGTGTCTTGCTCCAGCTCAGCAGCGGTGCCCAGAGCCGGGCCCCGTGTCCTTCCCGGCCGGCCTTGCTGGCCAGATCCGCCAGGCTCTGAAACGCGGCGAGGTAGTCGGGACGGCAATCGGGATAACCCGAATAATCCACCGCATTCACCCCCAGCACGAGGCGGGAGGCCCCCCGGGCCTCGGCCAGGCTGAGCCCGAGAGCGATGAACACCGTGTTCCTGCCCGGCACATAGGTGGGAGGGATCACCCCCTCCACCGCCCCTGCGCCGGGCAGGGCGATGCCAGGGTCGGTGAGGGCCGAGCCACCCCAGGCAGCCAGGTTGACGGCGATGGTGTGGTGCTCGATCAGGCCGAGTGCAGACGCCAGCTGGGCGGCAGCCTCCAGCTCCCTGCGGTGACGCTGACCGTAATCGAACGACAGACCGATCAGCCGGTAGCCCGCCTCGATCGCCAGGGCCGCGGCCGTGGCCGAATCAAGCCCGCCGGAGATCAGTGCCACGGCCAGCGGTGCCGGGGACGCTGGATCCGGAGCCGCCGGAACGGATGGCTGGGGAATGGCGCCGATCAACGCTGAGCAGGGGCTTGGGAATCCATTGTGAAGCTCTGATCAGCGGGTCTGGGGCGAGTCGCTCTCCGGGGGGGGAGGTGTCAGCGGCTGGGACGGGCGGCGCTGGTCGGGCTCAGGGGTGGCGGGAGCGGAAGGCTGCTGGCGCGAGGGTGACTCCTCGGGTGGGCTCTCCGGCTGGGGGCGCTCAGCGGGCTCAGGCGGGCTCGGCACAGGCGGGGGAGGGTCGGCCCGCAGCGACAGGGTGATGAAGGCCGGGGCCACGCCTTCATTGCTGATCAGCAGCTGGGCCTGATTCCCGGGCACAACCCCCAGACTCACCACCCGCAGGGGACCCTTGGGCTCGAGCAGATTCCCCTGGGCGTCGAAGACGCTCATCTGCATCAGCGGTGAGCCATTCACCCCCAGCACTAGCTGGTGGCCCCTGGGGATGCGGATCGGGAAGACCCGGGCGCCGTTGGCCTCCAGTTCCGCCGACTGCACCCGGGCCTGACCGGGAGTGGCCAGGATCGGTTCGACCCGGAGGCTTTCCAGGGTCTGCTGGGCGGCGGCATACCAGAGCTGGCGGAAGGGCTCGGGTGGGATGTCCATGCTCGATCGGCCGGGCAGAAGGGCCTGGGCGTTGCCGGAAACCAGCTGGCGGAGCACCGGGGCGCTCAGCCCCTGGGCGGCAAGACGCCGCTGCTGGCCCTCCCAGTCGGAGGCGCTGAAACTGCCGAGCTTGCGGCGCACGGCGATCGGCAGCTGCTCCACCCGGGCCAGCCACTCCTCCGCCAGCTCATTCCAGACCTTGCGCAGGGGGGCATCCTCCAGCGCATCACTGGGCAGTCGCCCTCCCCGCTCCGGAAACTGGGCCATCAGGTTGGCGTCCACCAGGTTGAGGAACCAGCCACGGTCGACCTGCAGGGCCCTCAGCCGGTTGAGCAACTCCTGGCGCTGGTCCACCTCACCGGGCGGCAGGCTGGCGGTGAGGGGGCGCTGGGGGGCTTCCCTGACCTCCTCGCTGGGGGCCTTGCCGCGGCCGAGCAGCCACCAGCCGAGGCTGATGCCGACCACGGCCGAGAACACCAGCGCCATCACCACCGGCCAGAGACGGCCTTCCACGGCCTCGTCCTTGACCTGCTGACGGCTTCGCAGAGCGGCGACAGGCGGCGGCGGGGGAACCTGGGCGGGGGGAGGCTCAGCCTGCGGAGGAGCCGGCGGGGACTCGGCCTCCGCCGCAGACGGCACAGAGGGTGGCACCAGCACGACGGTGCGGTCGGCCCGGGCCACGGGGCCGAGGCTCTCGGGCATCGGCAGCTGCTGGAAGGCCTCCAGTGCCTGGGACGCCGTGGCGAAGCGCTGATCGGGATCGGAGCTCAGCAAACGCTCCAGCTGGTCCCGCAGGGCCGGATCAAGCTGGTCGGCGGACGGCCAGCTCCAGGCGAGGGTGCTGGGATCGAGCAGGGCCGCCGGCTCATCCCCGCTGAGCAGCACCAGCGCCACGACCCCCAGGGAATGCAGATCCATCCAGGGCTGCACGGGTTCGCCCCGGCCCAGCTCAGCTGGCGCGTAACCGGGTGTGGCCCCACCGGCGGGAGCCTCGATCGAACCGTCGCGCACCAGGCCGAAATCCAGCAGGACCGGCAGGCCGTCGCGGTCACGGCGCAGCAGATTGGCCGGACAGAGATCGCCATGGACCAGATCCTGGCCATGCAGGGCCGCCAGCACCGGCAGCAGCTGCCGCACCAGCAGCAGCACCTCCCCCGCCCCGAAGACCAGCTGACGCTCGCGCCGCGCCTCCAGCAGCTCCCTGTAGGTGGGTCCCCCCTGCCACTCGCGCACCAGCCAGAGTTCATTCCCCCGCGGGATGGCTTCACCGATGCGGGGGATCTGGGGATGGAGGACTCCCTGCAGGCGGCTCCAGAGCTGCCGCCAGCGCTCCTGATCCTGCTCGGGGCCCAGCTGGCGCAGGGCCATCAGCGCCCCGCCGGCCAGCTGATCGCTCGCGCGCCAGAGCACCCCCTGGGGGCTGCGGCTGAGCTCCGCCTCCAGGCGGTAACGATCCGCGATCAGCAGACCTGGCTCGGCAGCCTGAACGGGATCCATCAGGCGGGAACCCGCTCGCGGCAGGGCTGGCTCAGTCCACGGAAGGCGAGCCAGTCGGCGTCGTAGAGGCGGGAGCGGTAGCGGTCACCGCTGTCGCAGAGCACGGTGACGATCGTGTGGCCAGGCCCGAGCCGACGGGCCGTTTCCACCGCCGCCGCCACGTTGATGCCCACCGAGCCGCCCATGAACAGCCCTTCCCGCCAGAGCAACTGGTAGATGGTCTCAAGGGCGCTCTGGTCGTCGATGCGCACCGCGTCGTCGATCGGTGCCCCCTCGAGATTGGCGGTGACGCGGCTGTTGCCGATGCCCTCGGTGATCGAGCTGCCCTCGGCCTGCAGCCCGGCGCCGGTGGCCCAGGCATAGAGGGCACTGCCGTGGGGATCGGCCAGCACGCAGCGCACCCGCTCGGAGCGCTCCTTGAGGAACAGGGCCACGCCGGCATAGGTGCCGCCGGTGCCGGTGGCCGACACCCAGGCATCGATGCGTCCGCCGGTCTGCTCCCAGATCTCCGGACCGGTGCTGGCGTAGTGGGCGCGGCGGTTGGCCAGATTGTCGAACTGATTGGCCCAGATGGCACCGGGGATTTCGGAGGCGATGCGGCCCGAGAGCTTCACGTAGTTGTTGGGGTCGCGGTAAGGCACCGCCGGTACGGTGCGCACCTCCGCGCCGAGGCTGCGCAGCAGGCCGATCTTCTCCGCCGACTGGGTGTCGGGGATGACGATCAGGCTGCGGTAGCCGCGGGCATTGCAGAGATGGGTGAGGCCGATGCCGGTGTTGCCGGCCGTGCCTTCCACCACGGTGCCGCCCGGCTGGAGGGTGCCCGACTCCTCCGCTTCCAGCAGGATGCCGAGGGCAGCGCGGTCCTTGACGGAACCCCCGGGGTTCATGAACTCCGCCTTGCCGAGGATCTCGCAGCCGGTCAGGTCGCTGAGCAGGCGCAGACGGATCAGGGGGGTGTTGCCGACGGCTTCGACAAAACCCTGGCTGATGCCTGCCTGGGTGCAGGATCCCTGGCGGATGCCCATGGCGGCGGCTTTGTCGCAACGGTTGTCTGTGGCCGATCGTAAGGGGGTCAGCCACGACCGCCGATCCCCACTAGGCTCCACCCCAGATCGTTCCCCATGCCATGGCTTCCGCGGCTCCAAGCGCGGCCCTGCTGGAGCGGCTGGGGACGATCCGCCGCCGCAGCGAGGAGCTGGTGGCTGGTCTCGAGGCCGAAGACCTCTGCCTGCAGGGCATGGCCGACGCCAGTCCGCCCAAGTGGCATCTCGGCCACAGCACCTGGTTCTTCGAGACGTTCCTGCTCCAGCCCCACCTGCCCGGCTATGAGCCCGCCGACAGCCGCTGGGGCTTTCTGTTCAATTCCTATTACGACGCGGTCGGCGAGCGCCATCCCCGCCCCCAGCGCGGGCTGCTCTCCCGCCCGCCGATGCGGGAGGTGATGGCCTGGCGGAGGCGGGTGGATGCCGGGCTGGAGGATCTGCTGGCGCAGCTGGTCCGGCAGCCCCAGGCCACAGCAGCGCCGGTGCTGGAGCTGCTGGAGCTGGGACTGCAGCATGAGCAGCAGCACCAGGAGCTGCTGCTGATGGATCTGCTCGACGGCTTCAGCCGTAACCCCCTGGAGCCCGCCTACCGCCAACCCGGCGGGCTCCAGGTCGAGGCGGCGGAGCCGCTGGAGTGGATCGAGCACCCGGGCGGCCTGGTGGAGATCGGCGCGGGCCCCGAGGACGGCTTCCACTTCGACAACGAGGCGCCACGGCACCGGCACTGGCTGGAGCCCCATGCGATCGCCAGCCGGCTCGTGCGCAACGGCGAATTCGCGGCCTTCATCGCCGCGGGGGGCTACCGCCGGCCCGAGCTCTGGATGAGCGAAGGCTGGGCCCTGGTGCAGGAGCGCGGCTGGCGGGCGCCTCGCTACTGGCGCGGCTCGGAACGCGACGGCTGGAGCTGGGAATTCAGCCTGGAAGGGAGGCGTCCCCTGCGTCCGGAAGGGCCGGTGCGGCATGTGAGCTGGTTCGAGGCCGAGGCCTACGCCCGCTGGGCTGGTGCCCGCCTGCCCACGGAAGCCGAGTGGGAATCCGCCTCCCGGGGCGGCCACCCCGCCCTGCGGGAGCTGGAGGGTCAGGTCTGGCAGTGGACGGCCAGCGCCTACCGTCCCTATCCGGGCTTCACGCCAGCCGCCGGCGCGGTGGGTGAATACAACGGCAAATTCATGAGTTCCCAGATGGTGCTGCGCGGCGGCAGCGACTTCACCCCTCCCGGTCACGGCCGCCACTCCTACCGCAACTTCTTCCCGCCCGCCAGCCGCTGGGTGGCCAGTGGTCTCCGCCTGGCCCAGGAGCGGCGATGAGCAGTCAGCCAGGCCTCAGGCCCAGGCTGGTGACACAGGTCGCCCAGCCGCCGCCGGAGCCTGCCATCACCATGCTCGATCTGCATCCGGCCCCGGCCGACATGGCCCGGCTGGTGATCGAGGGGCTGAGCCGCACACCCAAGCAACTGCCTGCCTGGTTCCTGTACGACAACGAGGGCTCACGCCTCTTCGACGCCATCTGCGAACAGCCGGAATACGGTCTCACCCGCACCGAAACCACCCTGCTCAACCGCCACGCCCCCTCGATGGCCGCGGCCATGGGGGAGGGTGTGCTGGTCGAGTTCGGCGCCGGCAGCGCCCGCAAGGTGTCGCCGCTGCTGGAAGCCCTGGCCCCGCCAGCCTATGTGGCCCTCGACATCAGCGCCGAGCATCTGCAGCAGGCCTGCCGCAACCTGCAGCAACGCCACCCCACGATCCCGGTGCTGGGCATCTGCTGCGACTACAGCCAGCTCAGGGAGCTGCCGGAGCACACCCTGCTGGAAGGGCGGCGGCGGCTCGGCTTCTACCCCGGCAGTTCCCTGGGCAACTTCGATCCCGGCGAAGCCGTGACCCTGCTGGGCCAGTTCGCCCGCCTGCTGGGAGGCGATGGGCGACTGCTGATCGGAATCGACCAGCCACGCTCGCCGGCGGTGCTGGAAGCGGCCTACAACGACCGGGCCGGCCACTCCGCCGCCTTCGCCCGCAACCTGCTGGTGCGGCTCAACAGGGAGCTCGCGGGCAGCTTCGATCCCGGCAGCTTCCGCTATGAGGCCCACTGGGAGAACGAGGAGTCCCGCATCGCCATGGCCCTCGTGAGCGAACGGGACCAGCAGGTGAGCCTCCATGGACGCCGCTGGTGGTTCGCCGCCGGCGAGGCCCTGATCACCGAGTACAGCCACAAGTACAGCCCGGAGGCGTTCACGGCCCTGGCGGCGGCGGCGGGCTGGCAGGCGCTGGAGCGCTGGAGCGCCGACGATGGCAGCTTCAGCCTGCACCTGCTGCAACCGGCTTCAGCGGGAAGCGCACCAGGCAGACTCAGCATCTGATCAGCAGGGAGAGGACCGACGATGAGCAGGGACGACCAGCGTCGGGCCATGCGCGAGACCCGAGAAGGACTGATCGAGCAACTGGAGCAGCTCTACCGCGAGGCTTTCGATCGCATCGGTGAGCAGGATCTCGGCGAGGGGGCCATCGCCCGCCTCACCCAGCTGCTGCTGCGCTCCCGCGAAGCGGCGATCAGCCCCCTGGAGGAAGAGATCGAGGCGCCCCTGATCACCCGCGCCCCGGAGTGAATCCTCCCCTGACCGAGACACGCCCATGAGCAGCAGCTGGTTCGAGAAACTGGAGTCGCAGCTGGAGCAGCAGCTGGAGGCGTTCCTCGGCAGCCATCCGGGCCAACAGGAGCTGCTGGAGCTGGAGGAGCTGCTGGAGCGCCAGCGGCGCCTGCGCCGGCGGCGCCTGCAGATCCAGGCCCAGGCGGAGCAGCTGCGTCAGGCCCTGCTGCAGATAGCCGGCGAGATCACCCAGTGGCAGGAGCGGGTGCGGCGGGCACGGGCCGCCGGTGCCCAGGAGCTGGCGGCCCGCGCCGAAGCCCATCAGGGTCAGCTGATGGGGCAGGGGCGCGACCGCTGGCAGCAGCTGGGAGAGCTCGGCAAGGAGTTCGCCCGGGTGGAGCAGGAGTTGCAGGAGCTGGAGCAGCGCCAACAGGCCCGGCCCAGGCCCTCCGGCCAGCCCGCCACAGAACCGGTGGCCGGACCGGCCACCACCGGTCCCGACCTGGAACGCGCCTGGGCCGATTTCGAGTCACGCCAGGAGCTGGAGGACCTGCGCCGCCGCACCAGACCCTCCGGCCCCTGAGCGGGGATCCGTCACGTGGGTTTTCTGTTCTCGAAACTGCTGCCGCAACTGCTCTATCCCCTGAGCCTGGGCCTGCTGCTGGCTCTGACCGGCCAGCTGATGCGGCCGCGACGGCGCTGGAGCGGTTCCCTTGGGGGGCTGGGCCTGGCTCTGCTCTGGATCAGCGCCATGCCCCTCACGGCCAGGGAGCTGGTCTGGGGGCTGGAGGACCGCAGCGCGGCCCTGACACCCGCCCCAGTCCCCGTGGGCGACGCCATTGTGGTGCTGGGCGGGGGCCTGCGGGCGGCGTTGCCCCCCAGGACCGGAGTGGAGGTGAACGAGGCCGGCGACCGGCTGCTGAGCGGGATCCGGCTGCTGCGGGAGCAGCGGGCGCCCCTGCTGCTGCTGAGCGGAGGCCGGGTGAGCTTCAGCAGTGGAGACCCGGCGCCGGCCGAAGCCTTGAGCGCCCGCAGCCTGGCGCTGGAGCTCGGGGTGCCCGCGGATCGGCTTCTGCTCAGTGATCAGGCCAGGACCACCGCCGAGGAAGCGAAGGATCTGCGGCGGATCGGCCTGTCCCGCGGCTGGAGGACGGTGCTGCTGGTGACCAGCGCCCTGCACATGCCCAGGGCCCTGGCCAGTTTCCGCCGCCAGAGCGGGTTCGAGGTCGTGCCGGTGGCCTGCGACTACCTGCTGCCGGCCCGTGATCAGCTCGGGACGCCCACCGTCGGATCGGTGATGCTGTCGCTCTGGCCAGACGCCGGTTCCCTGTTGCTGAGCAGCCTGGCGATCAAGGAGCACCTCGGCCTGCTGGTGTACCAGCTCCGGGGCTGGAGCTGAGTTGAACCGAAGGAGCGGCCGAGGGGTGGAACGTGGCTACTTCTTGGGAGCCGGGGGCACAAGGCTCACCCCCTCGGGGGGAGGCGTGGGATCGGGATCGGCGATCAGCATGTGCTGGAGGACGATCTCGGGCCGCTCGCTATCGCGCCAGCGGATCCGATACGCCGGCATCTTGGTGCCACGGCTGGTGGTCTGCTCAACTGGCTCCATCACCCAGCCCCTGCGGGAGCGGCCCTGGGGATTGCGCTTGACCACCGCATCCGCGTGTTTGAAGCGGAAACCGACGCGCTCACCGCTCATGGGCTGGGGGATAGTCCGAGTAGCGTCAATTATCTCATTGCGCCGGTTCAGCCCACCGGCGGCGGCGCTTCCGGCCGCAACAGGGGGAAAGCGATCACGTCCCGGATGCTCGGGCTGTCGGTGAGCAGCATCGCCAGCCGATCGATGCCGATGCCCAGTCCACCGGTGGGGGGCATGCCCACTTCAAGGGCATGAAGGAAGTCTTCGTCGACCCCGTGGGCCTCCAGATCACCCGCCGCGCGGCGCTCCTGCTGGGCTTCCAGCCGCCGGCGCTGGTCGATCGGATCAATCAGCTCACTGAAGGCGTTGGCGGTTTCACGGCCCACGATGAACAGCTCGAAACGCTCCACCAGACCGGGCTTGCTGCGGTGAGCACGGGCGAGGGGGGAGTTCTCCACCGGGTAGTCGGTCACGAAGGTGGGCTGAATCAGCGAGTCCTCCACCCGTTGCTCGAAGGCTTCGATGAGCAGCCGGCCCACGCTGTCGGCCGCCTCCGGCACCTCCAGGCCCACGGCGGCCATGGCGGCGGCGGCCTGCTCGCGACTGCTGAAGCCGTTGAAATCCAGGCCCGTGGCCTGCTCCACCAGCTCATGCATGGTGGCCCGGCGCCAGGGAGGGGTCAGATCGATGGCGGCGCCCTGGTACTCGATCGCCGTGGTGCCGCACACCTGCTGGCAGACCGAGGCGATCAGCTCCTCGGTGAGCGCCATCATGTCGATGTAATCGGCGTAGGCCTGATAGATCTCGACCGTTGTGAACTCAGGGTTGTGGCGGGTGCTCACCCCTTCATTGCGGAAGATGCGGCCCAGTTCATAGACCCGCTCGAAACCACCCACCACCAGGCGCTTGAGGTGCAATTCGGTGGCGATCCGCAGCACCAGGGGCAGATCGAGGGTGTTGTGGTGGGTGGTGAAGGGCCGGGCATCGGCGCCACCGGCCTCGGCGTTGAGGACCGGCGTTTCGATCTCCAGAAACTGGCGCTCATCCAGCCAGCGGCGGATGCCGCTCACCAGCAGGGCCCGGCGCCGGAAGGTCTCACGGGTCTGGGGAGAGACCACCAGATCGAGGTAGCGCTGGCGGTAGCGCTTCTCCACGTCCGCCAGGCCATGCCACTTGTCGGGGAGGGGCTGCAGGGCCTTGGTGAGCATCTGCCAGCCGGTCACCTTCACCGAGAGCTCGCCCCGATCAGTGCGGCGCAGGCTTCCGCTCACGCCGATCCAGTCGCCGGCGTCCACCAGGGTGGTCAGCTGGGTGAAGGCCTCGGGCTCATCCGGGAGGGCGGCCGCCAGGGTGGCCTTCTCGATGAAGAGCTGGATCGGGCCGGTCTCATCGAGCAGAGTGAAGAAGGCCAGCTTGCCCATCACCCGGCGGGTCATCACCCGACCGGCCACCGACACCCGCTCGTCCCGTTCCTGACCGTTGGCCAGATCGGCATGCAGACGCTGCAGCTCGGCGTGACGGTGACTGGGATCGAAGCGCAGGCCATAGGGTCCCTGACCCAGGCCCCTGAGGACCTCGGCCTTCTCCAGTCGGGCCTGCTCCAGGCGGTTGAAGCGCGTCTCCGGCAAGGGGGCGGATCTCAGACGGGAGCCCCATCCTGAAGGACCGAGGGTCTCAGGCCGTGGCCGCAACGGCCGCCTCGGCCATCCGCTGGGAGGCATAACCGGTGCCTCGCACCGTGAGGATCAGCTCGGGGTTGCGTGGATCGGGCTCGAGCTTGCCGCGCAGGCGGGCCACGTAGACATCGACCACGCGCAGGTCGGCGGCACGGCGGGGGGGATACCCCCAGAGCTGCTCGAGGATCTCGGCTCGCGGCACCACCCGGCCGGGATCACGGAAGAGCAGCTCCAGGAGGCTGAATTCGGTGTAGGTGAGGCCGATGCGCTCACCCTCGCGGGTGACCTGGCGGCGATTGGTGTCGACCACCAGATCGCCCACCCGCATCACCCCCTGCCCGGCAGGCACGTCGCGGGGTTCGGCGGCGGCGGAGCCTCTGCCCACCCGCCGCAGGATGGTGGCGATCCGGGCCTCGAGCTCCTTGGGGCTGAACGGTTTGGGCAGATAGTCGTCGGCGCCGAGATCCAGGCCGGCCACCCGTTCAGCGATGGCATCAAGCGCCGAGAGAAAGATGATCGGCACACAGGACTCGGCCCGCAGCCTGCGGCAGACCGCGAAGCCATCCAGCTTGGGCAGCATCACGTCGAGCACCACCAGGTCGGGCTGCTCGTCGTGGAACAGGGCAAGGGCCTGCTCACCATCCTCGGCGCAGACCACCCGGTAACCGGCCAGTTGCAGGCGCATCACCAGAACACGGCGCACCGTGGCCTCGTCGTCGACCACCAGCACGGTGCCACGGGGTTCTGTCGAGGACTCCGGGGAAGACTCACCCTGCCGCTGCTGGGGATCCGCTTCCAGGGGCATCGGAGTCCAGTCATGAAGAAAAGCAACCTTACCTTGTGAGGCAGTTACAGAGCGGCGATCGCCAGGCCTCTCCGCGGGGACTCAGTCAAGACTTAATGATTTATTCACGAAGCCCGGTGGGCAGCCCCCGCTCAGGGCCAGCGGGCTTCGGCATACGCGTTCCAGTCGCGCTCCGCTTCCGCCAGGGCCTGATCGCTCTCGATCTGGCCAAGCATCGCCCGCTGCAGCTGGCGGTAAAGGATCGCCTGCAACCGCTTCACCCCCGGAGTGGCTGGCACCAGCACCCGCGCCCGGCCGAGGGTCTCCGCCGACTGCAACCGCGCCTGCCGCACCAGCCGCTCCTGGGCATCCGCGGGGGTCTGCCGGCGCAATCCCTGCTCGATGCGCTCCAGGGCCTGCCTCGCCGAAGGGAGCACCCGGGCTTCCTCGGCAAAGCGGGCCTGGTTGGCGGCATTGGTGAGGTAGAGGGCAAAGCTGAGCGCCTGCTTCGCCTTCGTGCTCTGGCGTGAGACGGCCAGGTTCATCACCGCCACGTTCGCCAGGCCGTCGGGGCCCGTCAGGGGCGGCCCCGGCCGGGTGACGGCGGCAATGCCGGGGGCATTGGTCTGAATGCTGCGCAGGAACTCGGCGCCGCTGGAGAGCAGGGCCAGTTCACCACTCTGGTAGAGCTCCACAGCCCGGCGGTAGCCCTGGCTCACCACCTCCCGAGGCAGAAGTCCCCGTCTGTAGAGGTCGCTCCAGAACGCAAACGCCCGGCGGCCAGCCGGAGTGTTGAAGGCAGCCCGCTGGCGCCGATCCTGCAGGGTCACCCCCATCTGCACCATCGACTCCAGCAGCTCGGCCGAGTCATCGGGCACCACCGTGACGAACAGGGCGTACTTGCCGGTGCGGCGCCTGACGGCCTCGGCAAAGGCCGGCACCTCCTCCCAGCGGCCGGGGGGCTGGCTATACCCCGCCTGGGTGAGCAGGTCGCTGTTGCTGAGGGAAATCCTCGCCGTGAGGTACCAGGGAATGGCGAACTGCCTGCCGCCCTGGCGGCTGGCCTGCCAGATCAGGGGCAGGTAGGTGGCGGAGGCCCCCGGAGGCAGGAGCGGATCCAGATCCATCAGACCGCCCTTGCTGGCGAGGTTGGCCGCGAACAGCGGATTCAGGTTCACCACATCCGGTGCCGTGCGGGCGAACACCGCCGCCAGCAGCTTGCGCTCCACCGACCCCCAGGGCACATCCGTCCAGCGCACCTTGAGGCCCGGATTCTCCTGTTCCCAGGCGGAGATGACCCCACGCAGGTAGTCGTTGAACTTCGGTGCCAGATCAAGGGTCCAGAACTGCAGTTCCGGTCCGCTGGAGCGACGGACCCCACAGCCGGCCAGCAGGGCGAGCAGGGCGCCGCCCATCAACTCACGCCGGCTCCAGCGTCGTCCGGGATGGAAGGGCCGATTCAGCAAAGGTTTCGTCATCCCATCACCCCCGTGCGACGGCACTGTGCCGTCGCCAGAGCAACAGCAGCAACGAACAGATCATGGGTGCCAGCAGGGCCGTCACCAGCACCTGGGCCAGCAGGGTGTGCAGGTTCGCCGCGCTGAGCAGCGACGCCCAGCCGCTGGCCGCCTGCCGCTGCAGCAGCACACTCAGCCCCAGGAGAGCCGTGCCGAGCATGGCCAGCAGGCCAAGACTGAAGCTGCGCTCGATCGGCGGGCCCCGCCGCGACAACCGCCCCCACCACCAGCCCAGCAGGGCCAGGGCAGGCATCTGGGTGGCACCGCCGAGGTGGAGGGTGTCGAGCAGGAGGCCCAGGGCCAGCCCCGCCAGGGCACCGGAGAGGGGCCCATCCGCGAGCGACCAGGGCAGCAGCCAGAGCACCGCCCAGCTGGGGGGAACCCCGCCGATCCGCAGCACGCCTGGCGCCGCCAGGGTGAGCAGAGGCACCACCAGGGCGCTGACCACGAAGAGGGGGCGGCGGTGCAGGCTGGCCATGGTTCAGGTTCCCGCCGGAGCGGGTCCCCGGCGGGTGAGCACCTGCACCCAGTCGACCGAAGCCACCGGCGCGCTCAGCTGCACCACCGCCAGTGTGGCCGGCACCGCCTTCTCATCCACCGACTGGATCACCCCCACGCTCAGGCCCGGCGGCACCAGGGTGCTGGCGGGGGAGGTGACCACCACATCGCCCGGGCGCACCTGGGGATCCTTCTCAAGGAAACGGAGAACCGGCCTGCTGCTGCCGACCCCGGTGAGCAGCCCATGACGCTGGGTCCTCGCCACCCAGACACCCACCTTGCTGGCGCTGTCGGTGAGCAGAACCACCCGGGCGGTGGTGGGGGTGACGCTGTCCACCCGCCCGATCAGGCCGCCGGGAGCGATCACCGAATCCCCCGGGCGGATCCCCTGAAGCCCTCCGGCCCCCAGGACCAATTGATGCCACCAGTCGCCCGGCTCACGGGAAATCACCGGCGCGGTGACCTTGCCGGGATCGGCCCGCTGCAGATCGAGCAGGTGGCGCAGGCGGCGGTTGTCGAGCTCCAGCTGGCTGAGCCTGGTCTGCTGATCCAGCTGCTGCGCCGCCTGCAGCCACTCCTTCTGGGCGCTGCCGGGCCAGAAGGGGCGGCTGATCACGGCATAGGCATCACTGAGCAGGGCGCCCTTGCTGAGGCGCACGGCCACCAGGGCAACGGCCACCAGGGCCCAGGGCCAGGCTCCGACCACCGGCCTCAGCCAGGGGACGCGGAAGAGGCGTCCGAACGGCACCGGACTCAGGTGGAGAGACGAGAGAAGTCAGGAGTGTCGAGGACCCGCTCCAGACGTTTGTAGTCCTCCAGCACCTGGCCACAGCCGTTGACCACGCAGAGCAGTGGGTCCTGGGCCACGTGAGTGAGGATGCCGGTCTCGTGGCTGATCAGCTCGCTGATGCCGCGCACCAGGGCACCGCCGCCGGCGAGCATGATGCCGCGATCGACGATGTCGGCGGCAAGCTCGGGCGGAGTTCGCTCCAGGGTGCGTTTGACGGCTTCGACGATCACGTTGAGCGGCTCGGCCATCGCCTCGCGGATGTCTCCGGCGCGGATGTTGATCGTGCGGGGCAGACCGGAGAGCAGGTGCAGGCCGCGCACATCCATCGAGAACTCATCGTGGTCGTCGTCGGGGAAGGCGGAGCCGATCCGGATCTTGATCTCCTCGGCGGTGCGCTCACCCACCACCAGGTTGTGGACCTTCTTGAGATACACCGTGACGGCATCACTGATCTCATCACCCGCCACCCGCACCGACTCACTGAGCACGGTGCCGCCAAGGCTGAGCACAGCCACTTCAGTGGTGCCGCCACCGATGTCGACGATCATGGTGCCGACGGGTTCGGTGACCGGCAGACCGGCCCCGATCGCGGCCGCCACCGGCTCATCGATCAGATGCACCTCGCGGGCACCGGCCAGACCGGCCTCCCGCACCGCCCGGCGCTCCACGCCGGTGACACCGCTGGGGATGCCGATCACCAGCCGTGGAGCCACGATGCCGCGTCCTTCGTTGCCCTTCTGGATGAACGACTTGATCATCATCTCGGCGGCGTCGAAGTCGGCGATCACCCCATCGCGCAGGGGACGCACGGCGCGGATATTGCCTGGAGTGCGGCCCAGCATCAATTTGGCCTCGTCGCCCACCGCCAGGGGGACCCCCTTCTCCAGATCGAGCGCCACCACCGACGGTTCCTGAAGAACGATCCCCTTGCCTGAGACATACATCAGGGTGTTGGCCGTTCCCAGATCGATGCCGATGTCACGGGAGAGCTGGAAACGACGAAAGAACACTGGTGAGCAGCCAAGCGGCGCGAATCATAGGTGGACCCCCTGAAGAGGCCCTCGGCCGGAGCCGGGGTGGGACACCCAGGCCAAAGGGTGGAACCAGCAGAGAGAAGCGCTGCAGGACGTGGCGCATCATGGGTCCAAGAGACCCCATCCCCCCCTTTTTCTGGAGACCCCATGGGTGTGAATTCCGTGACCCTCGTCGGCCGTGCCGGCCGCGACCCCGAAGTGCGCTACTTCGAATCCGGCACCGTTGTGGCCAATCTCACGCTGGCCGTGAACCGCCGCAGCCGCGACGACGAACCCGACTGGTTCAACCTCGAGATCTGGGGTAAGCAGGCCCAGGTGGCCGCCGATTACGTCCGCAAGGGCTCCCTGCTGGGCATCATCGGATCCTTCAAACTCGACCGCTGGACAGACCGTGCCACCGGTGAGGAGCGCAGCAAGCCGGTGGTCCGGGTCGACCGGCTGGAACTGCTGGGTTCCAAGCGGGACGCCGAGCAGGGGGCCTACGGCGATGGCGGCAGTGCCTACGGCGGTGGCGAACCCAGCAGTGAGGAAGTGCCGTTCTGACGCTGATCCCGAAGGCCTGCTTCAGCGGCTGGTCTGGCGCTTCTTCCAGGTCCGCAGCCCCAGCCAGACCGCGAAGGCCAGCACCGCCAGCACCAGCCCCACCTTGATCACCTGAGTCACGGGCTGCAGCCAGACCTCCACGTTGGCGTAGCCCTGCCCGAGGGCCATGCCGGCCACCGTCAGCAGCAAGGTCCAGATCAGGCTGCCGGCCGTGGTCCAGATCAGGAAGGGCACCAGCGGCATCATCTCGATGCCGGCGGGAACGGAGATCAGCGTGCGGATGCCAGGTACCAGCCGGCCCCAGAACACCAGAGCCGTGCCGTGGCGGCCGAACCAGGTGCGGCTGCGGTGCAGTTCCTGGGGACTGATGCCGATCCAGCGGCCATGGCGCTCGAGCCAGTGCTCGATCCGCTCCTCATTGACCAGACGGCCGACGCCGTACCAGGGCAGTGCCCCCAGCACGGTGCCCGCCAGGCCGGCCAGCACCACGGGCACGAGGGCCAGCTGCCCCTGCTGCACGTAAAAGCCCCCCAGAGGCATGATGAGCTCTGAGGGGATGGGCGGGAAGAGGTTCTCCAGGAACATGGCTCCGAAGATGGCCCCATAACCGGCGATCGGATTGGCAGCCACGGCCGCACCGATCAGATCGGGCAGCTTCTGGATCAGTTCAATCGCCATCGGGCGTCATCCGCGGTGCCCGCAAGTCTTCCATGGGAGACAGCCGGTTCCGTGGACGACCTCAGTAGCGGTAGTGGTCCGACTTGAAGGGACCCTCAACCGGCACATTGATGTAGTCGGCCTGCTCGGAGGTGAGCTCGGTGAGGCGGGCACCGATCTTGTCGAGGTGGAGGCGGGCCACCATCTCATCGAGGTGCTTGGGCAGCACATAGACCTGCTTGCCGTACTGGTCGCCCTTGCTGAACAGCTCGATCTGGGCCAGCACCTGGTTGGTGAAGGAGTTGCTCATCACGAAGCTGGGATGACCGGTGGCGCAGCCCAGGTTCACCAGACGGCCTTCCGCCAGCAGGATGATCTTGTTGCCGCTGGGCAGCAGCACGTGATCCACCTGGGGCTTGATGTTGTCCCAGGGGTATTGCCTGAGGGAGGCGACATCGATCTCGTTATCGAAGTGGCCGATGTTGCAGACGATCGCCTGATCGCGCATCTGGATCAGGTGGTCGTGGGTGATCACGCGGAAGTTGCCTGTGGCCGTCACGAAGATGTCCACGTCGGCCACCACGTCGTCGAGGCGGACGACCCGGTAGCCCTCCATGGCCGCCTGCAAGGCACAGATCGGATCGACTTCGGCGATCATCACGCTGGCGCCGAGGCCCCGCAGCGACTGGGCCGAACCCTTGCCCACATCGCCATACCCGATCACCAGCGCCACCTTGCCGGCCACCATCACGTCGGTGGCGCGCTTGATCGAATCCACCAGTGATTCACGACAGCCGTAGAGGTTGTCGAACTTGCTCTTGGTGACCGAATCATTCACGTTGATGGCCGGGAACGGCAGTTCGCCGTTCTTCTGCATCTGGTACAGCCGGGCCACACCGGTGGTGGTTTCCTCGGTGACGCCCTGGATCTGGGCGTGAATGCGCGAGTAGAAGCCGGGCTGGGCGGCCAGACGCTGACGGATGGAGTGGAAGAGGGCGACCTCCTCCTCGCTGCCGGGATTGTCGAGCACCGAGGGGTCCTGCTCCGCCTTCGTGCCGAGCACCACCAGGCCGGTGGCATCACCGCCGTCGTCGAGGATCATGTTGGGAGTGCCGCCATCGGCCCACTCCATGATCCGGTGGGTGAACGCCCAGTATTCATCCAGGCTTTCGCCCTTGTAGGCGAACACAGGGATGCCAGCGGCGGCGATGGCGGCCGCAGCGTGGTCCTGGGTGGAGAAGATGTTGCAGGAAGCCCAGCGCACGTCAGCGCCGAGGGCCACCAGGGTTTCGATCAGGACGGCCGTCTGGATCGTCATGTGCAGGCTGCCGGCGATGCGGGCGCCTTTGAGCGGCTGCCGGCTGCCGTACGTCTCGCGCAGGGCCATCAGGCCGGGCATCTCGGTTTCGGCGATCGCCATCTCCTTGCGGCCGAACTCCGCGAGACCGAGATCAGCGATCACATACGACGCGGTGACCTGCAGGCCCGACATGGACTCACTCAGCGTGGAGTCGGCCACGGCCGCGGGGGGGGAAACCACCATGGGTTGAAGACGCTCCCTCAAGGGAGGACGATGGGTTGAAATATCTGCAGAGACGCCGAGGCTTCGGGCTCGCTGGAGCTGAATCTACAGGCGGTGCGAGGGCATGGGCGAGCGCAACGGGTGCAGGCAGAGCTGGCAGCAGCACCTCAGTGACGCCGCGGCCACCCGTCAGCTGGGCTGTGAACTGGCGCCCATGCTGCTGAGCCAGGGTCCCCGGCTCCTGCTGCTGCACGGCGATCTCGGCGCCGGCAAGACCTGCCTGGTGCAGGGCCTGGCCCTGGCCCTGGGGATCAACGAGCCGATCACCAGTCCCACCTTCGCCCTCGCCCAGCACTACAGCGGTCAGCGGAACGGCCATGACACGGCCCTGGTGCACCTCGACCTCTACCGGCTGGAGCAGCCCGAAGCGGCCGAAGAGCTGTTCGCCCAGGAGGAGGAGGAAGCCCTGGCCCAGGAGGCGGTGCTGGCGGTGGAATGGCCCGAGCGACTGAGCGTCACGCCAGACCCGGCCTGGCAGGTGCACCTGCTGATCGATGCTGACGGTCGCCTGGCCCGGGTTCAGGCTCCCGGGGAGCCCGAGGCCATCGCGTCCAGAAACGCCAGCACCTGAGCCTGAGTGGGCTGGGGTTCGATCGCCCCGGCACCCTGGCAGACAAGGGCGCCGCAGGCACTGGCAAAGCGCATGGCGTCCATCACCCGCTCCCCGCTGCCGGAGCCCAGCAGCTCAGGGTCCTGACAGAGACGGTGCAGCAGACCTGCCAGGAAGGCGTCACCGGCGCCGGTGGTGTCCACCACCGGCACCCTGTACGCCTCGAGGCGACCGGCCTGGCCGCCCAGCCACCAGCTCAGGGCGCCGGGACCATCTGTGATCAACACGGCCGGGCCGTGGGGCAGGGAGGCGCTGATCCGCCGGGGGTCACGGCTGCCGGCAATCCAGTCGGCCTCCTCGGCAGACACCTTGATCAAGGCTGCACCGGCCAGCAGGGGCCGGATGACGTCCAGGGCCTGGTCAGGGGAGCAGGACCAGAAGGTTGGGCGCCAGTTGACATCAAGGGCCAGCGGGATCCCGGCCGCCTCGGCACGAGCCTGGGCCAGGTGCAGGGCAGCGGCAGAGGCGTCGGAGGCCAGCGGAATGGTGCCCACCAGCAACCAGCGGGCAGCCGCGAGCAGCTCCTCCAGCGGGCCCGCCAGGGCGGAAGCCTCCAGGGCCTGATCCGCGAACCCGTCTCCCTGCTCACCGGCGAAGCCACCGAAGCTGCGATCCCCCGCGCTGTCACGACGCACCAGCACCGTGCGACTGGGCCGCACTGGATCCCACTGCACGGCACGGATGTCCACGCCCCGGGAGGTGAAGAGCTCGCGGAAGGCAGCGCCGATCGCATCCTCGCCGAGGCGCCCCAGCAGGGCCGAGCCCGTGCCCAGCCTGGCCAGAGCGCAGGCCACATTGGCGGGTGCCCCACCAAGGCAGTCCTCGACCGGCAGATCGGTGGCAGGGTCACCGCCCGGGGGGCCGAGGCGATCGACCAGCGCCTCTCCGAAACACAACACCTCGGGCGGTGGGGGCATCAGACCGATGGCAGCTCCCGACCAGCATGACGGGGGGTGCCATGACGGCCGACCCAGGCATGCAGGGCGGCAATGATCCGGGCGTTAGCGGCCGGAAAGGGAAACTCCTCGAGCCGCTGCGGCTCAACCCATCGCACCTGCTGGCTGGCCAGAGGCTGGGGCTCGCCACTGCTCCAGCGACAGAGATGGACGATGAAGCGCAGCCGCTTGTGGCTGTAGGCGTGGTCGAGGCGGATCAGCTCCTCACCCACCTCCACCTCGATCGCCAGCTCCTCACGCAGTTCCCGGCGAATGGTGTCGACGATCGGCTCATCGGGCTCCTGCTTGCCGCCCGGGAACTCCCACAGGCCCCCCAGCAGACCCTCCTCCAGGCGCTGATCGATCAGCACCCGGTCGGCGCCATCGAGAACAACCCCCACACCGATCACCTGGAACGGCGCTGGGGAGCTGGAGTCCTTCACGGGGTAGCGGGTGGGGTCCCCGGCAGCGTACGCAGCACAGTGGGACCGCCAGGGGCACTCACCGCAGCGGGGCCGGCGGGGAGTGCAGACGGTGGCACCCAGATCCATGAGGGCCTGGTTGAAGACCCGCGGCCGCTGCGAATCGAGCAGCTCCTCGCTCCAGGCCCAGAACCGGGCGAGTGAACGCTGGGGCGGCTGCGGCCAGGCCAGCAGGCGCGCCAGCACCCGCCGCACGTTGCCATCGAGGATCGGATAGGGGCGATCGAAGGCGGCACTGAGGATGCTCCCAGCCGTGCTGCGGCCGATCCCCGGCAGAGCCTGCCAGCCCTCCAGATCCCCGGGCCAGCCATGGGCGGCCAGCCGTCCGGCGGCCTGGTGCATCCGGCGGGCACGGGAGTAGTAGCCAAGCCCCTGCCACAGGAGCAGCACCTGCTGTTGACTCGCCTCCGCCAGGGCATCGATGTCTGGGAACGTCAGCATCCAGCGCTCCCAGTAAGGGCGCATCACCGCCAGCTGGGTCTGCTGAAGCATCACTTCGGCAGTCCAGATGCGAAAGGGGCAAAGGGGTTCACCGTCCTCGGGCTCACTGCCATCCAGCCGGAGTTTCCAGGGAATCCCCTGGCGGCCATGCAATCCCCACCAGACGAGCAGATCCCGGCGCAGGGCCGACAGATGAAGGGTCACGTCCCCCAAGGCTTCAGAGCATGCGCACCAGGAGGGTCTCACCCTGCACCTGCAGGCTGTATTCGGCCGAGCAGGCGCTGGTGTCCGAGGGAACGCAGGGCTCATCACGGAATGCCCCTGGCTCCAGCTGGCTGTGCTCGAGCGCCAGACCATGGAACTGGAGCTGATTGCGGCCCCAGCTCCAGTCGTCGTTGATCAGCCTGGGCACCAGTCGGTCCAGCAGGGGAAACTTCTTCGGACTGTTGCGCAGCACCGGGGATTGAGGCATTCCGCCGTCGAAGCGGATCGCCGTGATCGTGGTCTCCGGCAGCCGCATCTGCAGCCGGGTGATCCCCCTCCTGCGGGACCGGGTCGTCCCCGCCACGATCTGAAGAGCGAGCGCCGAAAGCAACGGGCCGAGAAACAGCAACAGTCGCGGCACCCTGGCCAGGGGATCCGCCAGACCCAGGAGGGCACCGGGGGACACCAGGGCAATCAGCGCCACGGAGCCCTGCACCAGAGCCGTGTCGGCCAGCCTCGACAGGCGGCCATGGCGTGCCTTCGGCCACCGCCCGGCCGCGATCCAGACCACGACGGCATAGGCCAGAACCAGCATCAGCCAGGGGACACTGATGGGCCAGCGACTCCTGTCGTCGAAGTGAATCCGCCAGAACTCCAGGGCATGGCGCAGGAGCTGGGCGGGCAAGGAGGGGTCGATGACGAGCGCCTGGCCCTGTTCGGCGGCGTAGGACGTGCGCTCCTTCAGCACCGGTCGCATCAACAGCAGGTAACTGGCCAGGGCCAGGTCATAGGTGACGATCACCCATGCCAGCCGGTGCAGAAGGGAGGGCCGTTCGGGCACCGGCGCCGCCAGACCGAAGGTTTCCCCCAGCGCCAACATCAGCGCGAAGGGCAGAAACCCGCTGGTGGCTGGCTGGTACAGGCAGAGGGAGGCCAGAAGCAGCGCCTGCCGCGTCACGACCCGGTGGAGCACCACCGCAGCCACAACCGCAAGCCCCAGGGCCAGGGCCATCGCCAGACAATCGAATCCGCAGGACAGGTTCTCCAGGGCATAGGGCTGCCCCAGCAGTGGAAGCGTGGCCAGGGCACTCCAGAGGGGTGAGTGCAGGCCATAGGCACGGGCTGCGATGACGAAGGTCAGCGCCAGCACGACAACGGCCAGCAACTGGTGCAGCGGTGCCACGGCCACAGCCGGTGCTCCCAGATTCACCAGGGCGAAGAGACCATCGGCCAGGTGACGCCCCACTGCGGTCCAGCGGAGCTCTCCGTCCATCGAGCGGCCGTAGTCGTCGATGTAGCGATGAACGAAGAGCAGAATCGGCAGCACCAGCAGCAATCCCGGCTGCCAGACAAACCTTGAACTGACGAACAGACTCTCCCCGGAGTCCCGTACCAACCAGCCGCAGGATCAGCACCAATCCGATCTGCACCGCGGGTGTGCTGCATCCACGACCCTGCGGTGACCCCGAGCGTACCAACCATATCTGAACATGGTCGAGCCAATCATTCCTGAGCGCTACAAGACAAAAGCATCTGGCCATGGATGACAAGGCCACGACCAGATGACTGTCAACCCGTGACTCAGGATTGCAGTGGAACGTGGGCAGCTGAAAACAACGTCCACGTCACATCTTGTCAGACCTGAATCATGGCCGCATCGCTGTACTCCTTCACCTGATCACTGAGGCGGCGGAGGGCGGCGAGGCCATCGCGCTCCAGGTTGCGGATGCGATCGCGGCTCATGCCCAGGATGCGACCGATGCCCGTGAGGCTCATGGGCTCTTCGACGTCGATGCCGTAGCGCATCGTCAGCACGCTCCGCTGCAGCTCCGGCAGCTGCTCCAGCAGTGCACGCATGTCTCCACGCAGGCACTCCCCGTCCACGCTCTCCGCCGGCAGCGTCCCATCCGCCTGCAGCAGGTCCAGCAGTTCCGTGTCCTCTCCGTCCCCCACCTTCGTCTCCAGGCTCACCGGTTGACGCGCACGGCAGAGCAGATCCTTCACCTCCTCCTCAGGCAGCTCCACCGACTCCGCCAGTTCGCTCAGCGTCGGGGTCCTCCCCAGCTCCTGGCTCAGCTCCCGCTGGCCTTTCTTCAGCTTGTTCAGCGTTTCGGTGATGTGGATCGGCAGACGGATCGTCCGGCTCTTCTCCGCGATCGCCCGCGTGATCCCCTGACGGATCCACCAGTACGCATACGTGCTG
>NZ_JAYGIA010000070.1:0-44413 GCF_034931165.1 Synechococcus sp. BA-124 BA4
TGGGCCTTTACCGACGAAAGCTGGAACGATTGGCCAGTCACCGCATAGACGTGGGCATAGCCTGCACAAGTCCAGCTCAGACGCCCGTTACGGCGAGATATGGAGTCGGCCGTTTTTCAGGAGTCCCACGTTAGTTCTGCTCATCGACGACAATATTGGATTGACGCTGCACTGGAGACTGCAAACGCGTTACCAGAGCATCGACACGGCGATCCACACCACGGTCCCTGGCGCCGCCAAAACTGATGCCTGCAGTGACAGTGAAGCGGGAGCCGAGACGCTCATCCGTCGTGTATTCCAGGCCCCCGGAGAAGGTGTCTCCCTGACGCACGGCCATGCAAGAGCGAAATCCAGGGAAGGCATCGACTCCTGTCAATCATAGTAGTAGCCACCAACAAATCCTCTGAGATCTCCATTCCCCCAACTCAGCAGCCTGGCGCCTGCTTCCAGATCCAGTCCCGCCAGGGCAGACTCGTAGACCTTATCGATTTGCGTGGTGGACTTCATGGTGGCCAGTAACAGATTTCTCTCGAAGTTCAGCCCATCCAGCGTTGTACCCAGGTTTGCTCTCTGACTGAAAATCAAGTTTCTTGTTTCGCCGATTGGCAGATAGCCATTGAGGCGAACGTCCCAGTTCGACCCCAGCAGCTCAACTCCGCCTCCCAACTGCGAGAACGTGGAGGCACCCGTATCACGGATGTCATATCCAGCGCAAGCGCCATAGACAATATCTTGATCTGACGAATAGTGTCGGCAGTCAAAAACAACCTTACCTCCAAGGTTGGCATCAAGCGTGGTGAAGTTCAGGCGGGCTTCCGTGAACCCCAGAAATTGACCTGGAAGCTGAAACAAGGGGAACAGTGCCTACAGACTGCCGAACGAGCTCTCATAGCCGAGCCCAGGACCTGTGCTGAACTGCCCCATGAATCTCGGCTGAATCCTGGGCACCGCTGCAGTCCCGGCGCCGGCGGGATCAACCTGAATTGATGAAGGCTCCTGCTCAGATGACGTGGGGCCCAGCTCACACAGCCGGCTCTCCGGTCTGGCTTCAACCGGTGACAGAATCGACCAGGTCAGGAAAGGAAGGGCCCCATCCAGATCGCCAGGCTCTTGTGCATCAGAGAACGGCTAGTCACTGACTTGTCATACAAGCTTCCTTCCAGCCGGAAAACCATCACCTGCAGGCAGTTCGGCGTCCAGGAAAGGCAGACAGACAGCCACGCCCCATGGAGAAGACCCAAGTTCCGGTACGATCAGGACCTTCCAAGCATGCCTCCTGACGGAAAGGACATCCGTCAGGCCCATGAGGATCGAGCGCTCCCGGCCCGACACGATTCGTGGCAGCAGAGAACCGTTCCTCGGCCTCAGGGAAGGATCGGTCTCCGACAGGTACAGTCCGGACTCTTCACCAGCACTCGACACCACTCCTCGTGCCAACCGTCACCTCCGCATGGATCTTTCAGGGTCTGTTCCTGCTCACGGCACTAGGCGGCTTCATCGGCTTACTGTTGCGCCGCAACCTCTTTCTCAAAGTGCTCTGTCTGGATGTGATGAGCACCGGGGTGATCAGCTTCTTCGTGCTGGTGGCAGCACGGGAGGGACTACGCACACCGATTCTGGCCAGTCCCTCTGAAGCCGCCTCCTTCAGCCTTGCGTTCGCCGATCCCGTGCCTCAGGCTGTGATTTTAACCGCCATCGTGATCGGATTCTCCGTGCAGGCCCTGCTGCTGGTGGTGATCACCCAGCTCTCCCGCCGTGAGCCCATGCTTCAGACTGCTGACCTGGAAGAGGCCGCCGGCCGATGACCTCGCTGGCGATCGCCTGGTTGCTGCTGCCCTTCCTGCTCGCCTTCGCTGCCATCCTGCTGCCGCGGTTCGGCTGGGCCCTGAGCCTGGGCATGTGCACCCTCTCGCTGCTGGCAGGGCTGGCCACCGCCTCGACCGCCCTGCCTCTGGCCCTGCTTCTGAGTGGCCGTTATGGAGTTTCGCTGCTGCTGGACGGCTTCAGTGCACCGTTCCTGCTGCTCAATGCGCTGGTCTGCGGTGCGGTGGTGCTCGAGAGCCGCAGTCGCCAGCGAACGGGATCATTCTGGCTGGTGCTGTTGTTGTTGCACGGTGGCATCAATTCCGCACTGGTTTGTCACGATCTGATCAGCCTCTACGTGGCCCTGGAGGTCGTGGGCATCGCCTCCTTCCTGCTGATCTCCGAACCCCGCACTCTGAAAACGATCTGGATCGCGCTGCGCTACCTGCTGGTGGGCAGCACAGCCCTGCTCTTCTATCTGATCGGTGCCGCGGAGATCTTCCGGGGCAGCGGATCCTTTGCATTCGAGAGTCTGGGCACAGCTCCGGTCGGAGCCCTGGCTCTGCTGCTGATCGGCCTGCTCACCAAGTCAGGGCTGTTCCTCTCGGGGCTCTGGCTGCCTCGGACCCATGCGGAGGCGCCCGCGGAAGTCTCGGCCCTGCTCTCGGGGGTGGTCATCACGGCGGGAGCGGCACCGCTGGTCAGGGTCAGCACCTTCTCCTCTCCGCTGGCCAGCACGGTGCTCTGGTTCGGACTGGCCAGCGCCCTGCTCGGCCTGATCTTCGCCCTTCTGGAAACGGACGTGAAGCGCCTGCTGGCCTGGAGCACGGTGTCCCAGATGGGGCTGGTGGTGCTCTCGCCGGCCACCGCCGGCCTCTTCGCCCTCGGCCACGGGGTGGCGAAAGCCAGCCTCTTCCTTGTGGCACGGCGCTTTCCCAGCCGCCGGCTGGACAGCTGGTCTCAGACTCCCCTTCCGACCGGGGTGTGGCTACCGATGCAACTGGCCAGTCTCTCCATCGCGGGCTGCCCGTTGCTGGTGGGCTATCTGGCCAAGGATCTGCTTCAGGCCCGGCTGACCGGTGGAGTGGCACTCCTGGTGATGGGCCTCTCGGTCGGCACAGCCGCGGTCTACGCCAGGTTGTGGGAAAGTCCCCTGGCCTGGTCCACCCACCAGGCCTCCTCCAACGCCCCTTCCGGAGGAGGAGTCACCCTGTTGATCCTGGCCCTGATGCTCTCCAACGGCCTCGGAATCCTGGCCACCGATCAGATTCCATGGGCGGTCGCCTTCTCCGCCGAAGCCCTGCTCAAGGCGATCGCCGTTCTTGGAGCCGGGTGGATCGTGCATCGTCTGCTGACCCCCTGGAGAGCGGTCGTCGCGCTGCCCGACCTGGAAGGTTTCGATGACCTGATCGGCGGCATGGGGATCGTGGGAACAGGTCTGGTGCTTTTCCTGAGGCTGGCGGCATGAGGGGAGCCCGGCGGCACTGGCAACTATCAGCTGTCTGGATGCTCGGCACCGGCTTCCGCCTGGGCATCTGGCTGCTGCTCACCTCAGATTTCAGCCGTTTCAACCTGCTGGCCGGCCTCACTCTCGCCCTGCTGCTGCCGCGGTCCAAGGTCAGCGTGGAGGACCCCACTGTGCTGCTGGGTTCACTCTGGAGGGTGCTGCGGGCTGTGCCCTCGGCCTATGGGGAGGCTCTGCAGCTGATCGTCCGGCCCCACCGCAGCGAACGGCTGGTGATCATGCCCGGCTCGGGCAGCCGCTCAGCTCTGGTTATGTTTCTCGAGGTGTTTCACATCACTCTGACTCCCCTGACCATCGCGCTCGGCAGGCTCTCCGACGGCTCCTACCTCGTCCACAGACTGGAACGGAGAGTTCCACGGTGACGCTGCTGGTCTACCTGATGGTGCTCGCCCTGCTGATGCCCGTGTTCGTGGTGCTGCGTAAGCCCGATCTCTGGCACCGGCTGGCCGCCTTCGCCAGCATCTCGACCAAGGTGTCCATCCTGATGCTGGTGTTCGATGTGGTCCGCGGCGACCGGATGATCGGGGTGGTGGGAGTGATCGTGCTCAGCGTGGGCAACGCCGGGGTGATGCTGCTGGCCAACCTGCTGAGGGAACTCGACGCGTGATGACGTCCACCTTCATGACTCTGCGGCTGATTCCTGTGTTGAGCGCCCTGCTGCTTGGATCAGGGCTGCTGTTCTGGCTGCTGGGCACCTGGCCCCTCCTGGGGCGGAGCAGCTACCTGGCGAAGCTGCACGCCCTCTCGGTGGCGGACACCCTCGGCTCGGCACTGATCGTGCTGGGGCTGCTGCTGCGGCAACCCCAGGAATGGACCGTGCTCAGCCTCGCCCTGATCTCACTGGTGATCTGGAACACCTTGTTCGGCTACGTGCTGGCGTTCTGCTCCCGCAGACCCGGGTCCCAGCCTTGAACGATTCTCTGGCCCTGCTGCTGCCGATCGCAGCCCTGCTCCCGCTGACAGCCGTCCTGCTGATCCTGCAGCGGAGTCCCTACCAGACCCTTGTCCTTCGCGGCATCCTCGGCGCTGTCGCCACGCTCATCTACGCCCTGCTCGGTGCGGCGGATGTGGCTTTGACGGAAGCGCTCGTGGGGACCCTGCTCTCCACCACGCTCTACGCCATAGCCCTGCGATCCTCGATGGTGTTCCGTCTCACGCTTGTGGACGGAAGCCAGCTCGACGACAGCCGCCGGGCTCTTCTGGAGCAGTGGATGCAGCAGGCCTACCTGAGACTCGAACTGGTTGAGGACGACCCCCATGGGTGGCTGAGCCCGGAGGGCCAGCTGCGGATCGAGTCCCCACGGCTGCTGGCTCAGCTCGACAGTCTCTCTGGAGCCGGGGACTGGCGGGCCACGGGGGGCGAGCTGGTGGCCCTCTCGGATGAAGGGGCAACTCCCCCTGGAAGGGGACAAGCGTGAGGATCCTCTACCTGCTGGCAGCAGTCTTCGTCTGCGGACTTCCCCTCGGCGATGGGACACGATCGGCCGCCACCTCGGGGGTGGTGCAGGCGATCGCCGAGTTCAGTGCCGTGCCCAATGTGGTGTCAGGAATCATCCTGGATGTGCGCCTCTACGACACCATCGGGGAGGTGATCGTCTTCAGTCTTGCAGCGCTCGGCGTCAAGCAGCTGCTCAGCGGGGAGAGGCCGGCCCAACGCATCAGGGCCATGGACGACCCCCCCTCGATCGTGCTCTGTCAGCTCGGGGCCACGGTCAGCGCTCTTGTGGCGGTGGAGCTGGCCGTGAGGGGTCATCTCTCGCCAGGAGGTGGATTCGCCGCCGGAGTGGCGGGCGGCACCGCCATCGGCCTGCTTGTGGTCAGCGGTTCAGCGGAGCACACCGAAGCCCTCTACGCGCGCCTCCACGCCGAAACCTGGGAGAAGCTGGCGGTGATCACCTTTCTGGTCCTCGCCCTGCTGAGCCTCGAAGGACTGAGGCTGCAGCCGGGATCCTTCGGCAGCCTGGCCAGTGGTGGCTGGATCCCGCTGCTCAACGTCCTGGTGGCGATCAAGGTGGCCCTGGGGTCGTGGTCGATGCTGCAGCTGTTCGTGCGCTATCGCGGACTGCTCTGATCGCCTCCGTGCAGGCTGGAGCCTTCAGGCCTCAACCCACGTCTGCAGGAACCACTGAGAATCCAACGGTTCATCGGACGCGGAAGCGCTTTCACCGGCCCCCTGGGAAAGACCGGCAACCTGATACCCCTCCACCTGCTGGTCATACCACATCGCACTGGCCCCATCGAGGCTTCCGGTCGAGCTGATCAGAACGTTCTCCTCGGAACCGGTCTCGACCATGGAGCTGCCGCCCTGATGCATGAGGTCCTCCCACGTCTCCGAGACCGACCAGCCCTGCTGACCCTGATCCATCGGCAGAGCGATCCAAGTGAAGTCCCTCAGCACAGAAGACGACTGTTCGGACGACTGTTCCCTGGTGCTGAGTTTCAGGGTCGACGACTCGGACTCCACCGCAACCGCTGGATCCGGATCCGCCACGACTCCTGTCGAGGCCCGGAAGAGACTGGGAGGAGTATTATCAAATAGCCTGACACTTTGCACATTATAATAAACAACCAGGCCCTCTTCAGTGGCAAATGTTTCTGGATCGTTTCGAGCCCGGGTTGTGGGCTCGCTGACTTGGCGATACACAGGCCCTGAAGGGCTAAGACCTGCCAGCCAGACTTCCGATTCCGCCTGGACACTGAGCTCATCCTTGGCCACGAAAGAGATCCCGGAACGACCGTCATAGACAAAAGGCTCCGGGGAATAGATGAGTTCTCTGCCTGTGGGGGGGCTTAACTCAAGAGCCTTGGACCAGGTGCCGCCAGACTCCACATAGATTCCGAGGGTCTGAGGAGATTGACCGTCCTCAAGGGTCATGAGGACAAGACCACCATCGCGCTCTGGCGCCTCCCAGATCCATGGCCTGGATTTATCGGTTCCTCCGAAGGTCAGCTGGGTGGTGCTGTCGAGATCCACATCGTATAGAAAGACCTGCCGAATTCCGTCTACCTCCTGAGCAAAGACGAGCTGATCGCTCTCATCATTCACCCAACGGGCACCCTTGGTTCGCTCCGAGGTGACCAGACCGGTGTCTCCCGTGTCGTAGTCGTACCAGAGCAGATCAAACCCTCCCTGATCGTCAGCCTGTCGGAAGATGAATTTGGGATCAGTGTCCCCTGCTGCAGTGCTGCCATTGGGGCTCCCTCCGGTTACAAGGAACTGGGTCTCCCATTCGGTCCCATTCCGGCTGGCACTCCAGACCTCCCAGGTACTCGGGTCCTCGGAAATGGCCTTGGTGTAGAGAATGTCCGAACCAGTCTCGCTCACGATCCACTCAGGCCCATTTCCGGTGGCGGCGTCCCCCTGGTCTGCGATCGGAGCCAGCCCAACGTCCAGCAGCACCTTGTCCTCCAGCTGGATGTCTCCGGTGACGGGATCCACCGGAGCCACCCAGAGCCGGCCCGCCTTGTCCTGCCAGCAGACCTGGGAGGTGTCCTGATCAAATTCAGGGTCAGTGACACCTTCACCGGCAGCGACATTCTCCTCATCAGGAGTGAAGTCAGTGATGATCACGCCAAAAGCCTCCTGGAGTCACCCCGCTATACTGATTAAGCCATCTCCGCGTCAGAAGGGTACCCAGGAAAAGTTTTGCAACCTGTCACAGACCGGGGCATCACGAACAGCGTGATCTGGCCGCAGATTTAGTTTTTTTAAGCGCGTTGACCACCTGGATTGCATGGCGTTGCGGTTCATCAATCGCGCCGGTGCGCGGGCCGCGACAGACGGAGTCCAGGCTCCGCCGTGGCCGGGAGGAAGGCGGGCGATTCAGGTTCAGGCCTTCCGCCCGGCCAGCAGGAATCCAAGCAGGCCCAGTGCGATCCAGAACCAGCCGCGCAGCTCGAACAGGGGGGTGCCCCAGACCAGCAGAGGCTCGAGCAGGGCGTGGCTGAGGCTCATCAGCGCCACCAGAATCAGAGCGAGCCAGAGCATGACGGGCTCAGGGCAGACAACCTGAGGGCATCACAGCACCAGCACGCAGAACCCGCCACTCGCCTGTCGCCGTCCAGGCCAGAACGGTGCTGGCCGCTCCGCCAGGAGTTGGCCAGGGCAGAGGAGCGAGCAGGGGCAGATCCGGAAACGTCAGCGCCGCCTCGGTGGCACTGAGGCAGGCCGGCTCCCCCGAAAGGTTGGCGCTGGTGGTGGCCAGGGGGCCCGTGAGACGAAGCAGGTCCAGGGCAGGTCCACAGGCTGGAATTCTCAACCCAAGGCTGGCGCCCCCTGGCTCAGCGCCAGGATGGAGCTCCGCTACCCGAGGGCCAAGGGCCGGCAGCACCAGGGTGAGGGCACCAGGCCACCAGCGGGCGGCCATGGCTTGCCATTCCTGGCGCACCTCCAGACCCAGTGCCGCAAAGAGGGGATCAGGATCCGCCGCCATCAGGATCAGAGGCTTGGCGCTGGGGCGATGTTTCAGAGCCCAGAGCTGCTGCGCGAACTCAGGCCGGGCGGCCAGGGCTGGAACGGTATCGGTGGGGAACAGGGCTGCCGAACCGGCGCAGAGCCGCTCGGCCAGGGACAAAGGATCCATGCCGAGGGGAGGCTGACTGCCGGACGGGTGGATCGGCTGGTGGTCGAAAGTGCTGGTCATCCGCGGCAGCGACGGGACAGCGTGAAGCGCCACTGTCCCTCCAGGTCGCGCTGCGATTCCACCCGCTCCAGCCCGGCGGCGTGGAGCAGCCCGCGCACGCGATCGGCCTGATCGTGGTGATGCTCCAGAAGCAGCCACCCCCCCGGGGCCAGGGCACGAGGAGCCTCTTCGGCGATGCTTCGGATGGGGTCCAGGCCGTCAGTCCCGCCGTCGAGGGCGAGGAGAGGCTCATGGCAGCGCACCACCGGCTCGAGATCGGCCAGCAGGGCCGTGGGGATGTAAGGGGGGTTGCTCACGACCAGGTCCAGCTCACCCCAGTGGGAGCGCAGGGGCTCCCACCACTGGCCGAGGTGCAGCGTGACCCGATCCTGGAGACCGGCCTGCCTGAGATTGATCCGCGCCAGGGCCAGCGCCTGCGGGCAGCGATCCACCGCCACCCCTCGGGCCTGCGGGAGGGCCTGGGCCAGGGCCAGCGCCAGGCAGCCCGATCCGGTGCCGAGATCGGCCCAGGTCAGTGGCCTGTGGACCGGGCTTGGCAGGGCCGGGGCCAGATCGAGAGCCAGATCGGCCAGCACTTCGGTTTCCTGGCGTGGAATGAGCACAGCCGGCGACACCGCCAGGGAGAACTCCCGCCAGGGACACACACCCACCAGGTACTGAAGCGGGATCTGGCACTCCAGATGCTGCCGCCAGAGAACGGTGAGCTCACCCAGGCCGGTCTGCAGCGGCACGGCTGAGGCCGGATCGAGCCAGACCCGCTGCAGCTGGGTCCAGCGCAGACCGGCACCGAGGTCGAGCAGCCAGTCGAGATCGGCGGGGCAGCCCCCTTCCCCCAGGCGCTGCCGCCGCCAGGCCAGCAGCTCGGAGCCCGGGATCAGCTGACCTGGGGCAGAAGGGTCCGGGCCGGCAGGAGTGAGCCCGGGCGAAGCACTGGGGAAGGGCCTGGAGGCAGCCATGGCCCAAACTTAGACAGAGGAGCCCGAGGCAGGGCGCCAGCGAAGACCCGGTTCCGCGCGCACGCGGCCCGCCAGCTCCAGATGCAGCAACTGGGTGGCCAGCTCAGCCCCAGGCCGGCCCAGGGCCTGGGCCAGCTGCTCCAGAGATGCCCCATGGCCCAGGGCGTCCAGCAGGGCCTGATCCGGCGCTTCAGCAGGTCCGGCGGGAAAGGAGCTGGCCACCGTGGAGGTGGCTTCAGGGCGGACCAGGGGGCCAGGGCCCAGCTGAGCGATCAGATCCGAGGCCGCCAGCAGCGGACTCGCCCCCTGGGACAGCAGGCGATTGCTGCCCAGGGCGGAGCCCTTGCCGGCGTCGGCGGGCACCACCCAGAGCGGCAGCCCCTGCTCCCAGGCCAGGGCGGCGGAATGGAGCGCCCCACTCGACTCGGGACATTCCACGACCACAACCGCCTGGGCCAGCGCCACCTGAAGACGATTGCGGGCGGCGAAATGGCCCCGCCGCACGGGAGTGCCCCGGGTGTGCTCGCTCACCAGCAGACCATGGCGGGCCACGGCCGCCTGAAGGGCCTGGTGATGGTGCGGATAGACACGATCGAGCGGGGTGCCGAGCACACCGACGGGCCGTCCGCCCCAGTCGAGGCATCCGCGGTGCACCGCGGCGTCGATGCCCTCCGCCAGGCCACTGACCACGGGCCAGCCGGCTTCGGCCAGGGCGGCGCCCAGCGCTTCGGCCATGGCCACCCCGTGCACCGAGGGTCGGCGGGTGCCGACCACCGCGATCGCCTGACGACACCGCAGGGGTGCCCAGAGGGATCCTCGGCCCGTCCAGTGGAGGACCAGCGGCGGCCGCTCGAGCTGATTCAGGGAGGCAGGGCGGGCAGGGTCACCCGGCACGAGCACCCGCCGTGGAGCCTGGGCAGGCCAGCCTCCCGCTCCCAGTGGATCCTGGCCCCAGCACTGGCGGTGAACCTCGATGCTGGCCAGCACGCCAGGTCCGAAACCGCTCAGGCGGGACAGCTCGGCGCCGCTGGCCGTCCAGGCTGCCGCCAGCCCGCCACAGGCTCGCTCCAGCTGGCCCAGGCGGCGCCAGCCCAGGCCTGGACAACGGCTCCAGAGCAGCCACCACAGCCTCCGTTCAGCCCAGCCCGGGCCAGGGCCCCGATCGAGGCCGGAGCTGAACGGACCGGGGCGATCCATGGGCTCCGGAAGGGAACCTCTTTCGGTGACAGCGGACGCGGAGACGGCTCCACCCCGGGATCGACACGCCAAGGACAGCGACACCAGCTCACCCATGACCAGGCTCTTCAGTACAGATGTACTAGCACGTTCCAGCAGGCCCGTCGAGCAGCCGCTGGAGCGCGCTCTCCAGCTCCGGCGGATAGCGGCGCACCAGCTGAAGGCCCGCTCCCTGGCGCCGCACCAGCGCCAGCTCCACCCGCGCTTCCGCCGCCAGCTGCCCGCCACTGAGCGTGAAGCGGCTGATCCAGGGCAGCCGCAGGCCCCGACGGGGCTGGGCCTGGCTGCGCAGGTCCACCAGTTCGCCATGGCCCACGGCCTGGCGATAGTCGATCTGCAGCGTCAGCACCGGCAGCTCAAGGCCCAGGGCCGACAAAGCGGCATAGGGAAGCCCCGCCGCGGCCAGGGCCTCCACCCGGGCTTCCTCCAGCCAGGCGAGATAGGCGCCGTGCCACATCACGCCGCCGTGATCGGTGTGCTGAGGCAGGACCCGTCGCCGCAGCAGCCAGCTGCATCCCCCCTCTTGCCACTCCATTACAGCCTCTCCCGCCACGGCTCGACCTGCCAGATGCAGGCCATAGGCTGCCGGAGAGCCGCGACAGCCTCGTGTTCCGCAATCTGCTGATCGCCGATTCCGGCAAGGGCCACGTCGAAGAGATGGTGCGCATGCTGCGCGAACTCCCGGCATTCCGCCAGGCCAGGCTCAACCTGCTGCACGTGGTGCCCGAGCAGGCAGGGGAGGATTTCCAGCAGCACATGCAGAAGGCGGCCGGCATCGTGGCCGACGCCATCCAGCAGCTTGGCCTGGATCCTTCCGATGTCAACGCGATCATCCGCCAGGGCGACACCAAGCAGACCGTTCTCAAGGTGGCCGACGAGCTTGATGCCGATCTGATCCTGATGGGATCGAGGGGACTGGGACGGCTTCAGTCGATCCTGGCCAACAGCTCCAGCCAGTACGTCTTCCAGCTCTCGACGCGGCCGATGTTGCTGGTGCGCGACGACCTCTACGTGCGCCACGTGAACCGGGTGATGGTGACCCTCGACGGCACAGGCGTGGGTGACGATGCCCTCAGAATCGCCTGTGAACTGGTGCGGGAGATCCCCGGGGGCACCCTCACGGGCGTGCACATCTCCCGCCAGGACATTCAGCCCAGCCGCGGGGGCAGAAGCCCAGCCGACCTCGTGATCGAGAAAGCGGTTCAGCGGGCTCGCTCGCTGGGTGTTGAGCTCAAAGGCGTCCATGGCACCGGCGACGTGGGCCGCGGGGTCTGTGCGATGGCCGACGAACTCAAGGCCGATCTCCTCGTGATCGCCTCCCAGGACCGCAGACCCCTGGTGGCCAAGAGCCTGGTCGACATCGACCGGCTGCTGGGAAGCTCAGTGAGTGACTACATCCGTGTGCACGCGCCGACACCCGTGCTGCTGGTGCGGGAGCCCGAGTCGGCCCGCTGAGCCCAGCAAGGCTTCATGACAAGGCCGCCGTCGACCGTGACTCACGGCTGACGGCGGCTGGGGTCCTGCGAGCAGGCCGGTGATCAGGGGCGGCTTGGAGGCCCTGGGATCTGCCTAACCTTGCTCACGGCTGCTGGTCTGGATGTAGAGAACGATCAGGAACACAGCCGGAACCAGCACGAACATGAGGCTGGCCACAAAACCCAGATCATTGGTTTCCATGGGAGCTCTAGGGCGGGTTGAGGATGGCGTGGGGGGACCGTATCACCCACCGATGGAGCCTTCCTCCGCCGCTTCACCGGCCGTAGCGGTTGGCTCGGGGTCCCCAGGTTCAGCCACAGACGGCTCCTCCACCGCGGGCCAGGCCGTGGGTCCTGCCCCCAGAGGCTCGGCCCTGGCCGCCGCCAGCAGAGCCTCGCGATCCGCGAGACCCGCCTGAGGTCTGGTGAGCACCACCAGCGAGCGCTGCACCAGGGCCTGACAGGCCAGGCGCCAGCCCTCGGGGCGCCTGCGCAGCTTGCGGTCCTCCACGGCGGTGCGTGGGGTCAGCGCGCCCGGAGAGGCTTCAGCCACCACATCCACGAAGCAGGTGATGCACTGACCGCAGCCCCCGCAGTTGCCGAGCTGCCCCTTGAGCCCGTACAGCTCCAACCCTTCACGCAGGGCCACCTCCCGCAGGTTTTCGCCGGGGTAGCACTCAACATCACGGCCCTCACGGACGAAGCGGATCACGGGCATCGGGACCAGAGGCGGAGACCTCCATTCTGGGCCCTTGAGGTTGAGTTTTGTAAACAGCTGGCAGGGCAAACGGCCGGATACCGCGTCACGGCTCGTTTCAGCTCCCCGGCAACGCTCCCGCAGGCCAGGGGAACCCCTTACGATCCCCAACACGGAACGATCCTTTTGATCGTCCGCTGTTTGTGCAGACGTCATGTCGTCACAGGCAGCTGTTAGTTACCCCGGACCTGACCCCCATGGGATTGCCCTGGTATCGGGTGCACACGGTCGTGATCAACGACCCGGGCCGCTTGCTGGCCGTGCACCTCATGCACACCGCTTTGGTCGCCGGCTGGGCCGGCTCCATGGCGCTCTATGAGCTCGCCATTTTTGATCCATCCGACCCGGTGCTCAACCCGATGTGGCGCCAGGGCATGTTCGTCATGCCATTCATGGCCCGCCTGGGTGTGACCGGCAGCTGGAGCGGCTGGAGCATCACCGGAGAAACGGGAGTCGACCCTGGCTTCTGGAGTTTCGAAGGAGTAGCCGCCGCCCACATCATCTTCAGCGGACTTCTTTTCCTCGCCGCCATCTGGCACTGGACCTACTGGGATCTGGAGATCTGGCAGGACCCCCGCACCGGGGAGCCGGCCCTCGATCTACCCAAGATCTTCGGCATCCACCTGCTGCTGGCTGGACTCGGCTGCTTCGGATTCGGAGCGTTTCACCTCACCGGCGTCTTTGGTCCGGGGATGTGGGTCTCCGACCCCTACGGCCTCACGGGACACCTCGAGAAAGTGCAACCCGCCTGGGGACCTGAAGGGTTCAACCCCTTCAACCCGGGCGGGATCGTGGCCCACCACATCGCCGCCGGCATCGTGGGCATCATCGCCGGCATCTTCCACATCACCACCCGACCACCCGAGCGCCTCTACAAGGCTCTGAGGATGGGGAACATCGAAACGGTTCTGGCCAGTGCCATCGCCGCCGTGTTCTTTGCCGCCTTCATTGTGGCCGGAACCATGTGGTATGGCTCAGCGGCCACACCGGTCGAGCTGTTCGGTCCAACCCGCTACCAGTGGGATCAGGGGTATTTCCGCACGGAGATCAACCGCAGGGTCCAGACGGCCCTGGAGAACGGCGCCACCCCCGAGGAAGCCTATGGGTCCATTCCCGAGAAGCTGGCCTTCTTCGACTACGTCGGCAACAGCCCGGCCAAGGGGGGTCTGTTCCGCGTCGGTCCGATGGTCAACGGCGACGGACTTCCCACCAGCTGGCTGGGTCACATCAGCTTCACCGACAAGGAAGGCCGCAACCTCCAGGTGCGCCGCCTGCCCAACTTCTTCGAGAACTTCCCTGTGGTTCTGGAAGATGACCAGGGCATTGTCAGAGCTGACATTCCCTTCCGACGGGCCGAAGCCCGTTACTCCTTCGAGCAGACGGGCGTGACGGCCACCATTTACGGCGGTGCCCTCAACGGCCAGACCTTCACGGATCCCGCCGCTGTCAAGAAGCTGGCCCGCAAGGCCCAGCTCGGTGAAGCGTTCGAATTCGACCGCGAGACTTACCACTCAGACGGCACCTTCCGCAGCTCACCCCGCGGCTGGTTCACCTTCGGCCACGCCACGTTTGCCCTGCTCTTCTTCTTCGGGCACATCTGGCACGGCGCCCGCACCCTCTACAGGGATGTGTTCGCCGGCATTGACCCCGACCTCGGTGAGCAGGTGGAGTTCGGCCTGTTCCAGAAGCTTGGAGACCGCAGCACCCGCCGTCTACCCGAGGGTTACGTCCCACCGGCTGGCACCAAGCTCAGCTGATCGCCCCCACTCAGGAGAGTCTCCATGGAGAGCTTCGCTTACATCCTCATCCTCACCCTGGCGATCGCCACCCTTTTCTTCGCGATCGCCTTCCGCGATCCCCCGAAGATCGGCAAGTGAGATCCACGGCTCTCTGAGCCCGTGGACACATCAAGCCCCCGCCCCTGCGGGGGCTTTTTCATGTCGGTAGCCATCAGCAACAGGCCCGTCACACCCGAAACTGTTGCCTCAGGGGATATCGCAGCGACGGCACCGGCGCAGTCCTGGGCACTCCTCACTTCTCATTCGGAGCTCTACTGACTACACTTCCACTAACCAAACCGCATGGGTCGTCAAGGGATGCAATGTCCCTCCTGCCAACACACCGACAGCCGGGTGCTGGAATCCCGATCCGCTGACGCCGGCCGCAGTGTGCGGAGGCGGCGTGAGTGCCTCCACTGCGACTTCCGTTTCACCACCTACGAACGGGTGGAAACCGTCCCGATCACGGTGATCAAGCGCACGGGCACCCGAGAGATCTTCAGCCGCGGCAAACTGCTGCACGGTCTCGTGCGAGCCTGCGAAAAAACCGGTCTTGAGCCGGCACGGCTGGAATCGGTGGTTGATGACATCGAATTGCAACTCCAGCAGCAACGCCACGGCCGGGAGGTGAGCAGCGCTGAGATCGGAGAACTGGTTCTGCAGCAGCTCAGCGAAATCAGCGAGGTGGCCTACGTGCGCTTCGCCTCGGTCTACAGGCAGTTTCAGGGCATCAGCGACTTCGTCGCCACCCTCGAGGGTCTCAGCCGACGTCCCTCCCGCCAGCACCCAGATGGTGCCCTGGCCGCCGTGCGCTGAGCCCCAGCGGTGGGTTGATTTGTATGATCGTGGATCGCGTGCGCCTGTCGGCGGGCAGGCACGCGGCTCCCTTCATTCTGCCCCGGGCAGACCGCCACCCTTCCATGACCGTGACCCCTTCCGAGATCAGCAGCACCGAGGCCGAACTGGATCCGACGGGCGAAGCCCTGACTGATCTGGATCCGACGAGCGAGACCTCGGCTGACCTGAACCTCGACATTCCGGAAGAGGTCCCCACAGCCGACGATCCCAGCAGCCGCGCCGCAAGCCGCGACACCGATGGTGCCGGCTTCACGCTGGAGGAGTTCGCCTCCCTGCTCAGCAAGTACGACTACAACTTCAAACCTGGCGACGTGGTGAACGGCACCGTGTTCGCCATGGAGCCCAAGGGCGCCATGATCGACATCGGCGCCAAGACCGCCGCCTTCATGCCCCTGCAGGAGGTCTCGATCAACCGGGTCGAGAACCTCTCCGACGTGCTGGAGCCCGGCGAGGTCCGTGAGTTCTTCATCCTCAGCGAGGAGAACGAGGACGGCCAGCTCACCCTCTCGATCCGCCGCATCGAGTACCAGCGGGCCTGGGAACGGGTGCGCCAGCTCCAGAAGGAGGACGCCACCATCTACAGCGAAGTCTTCGCCACCAACCGCGGCGGCGCCCTGGTGCGGGTGGAGGGCCTGCGCGGCTTCATCCCGGGCAGCCACATCAGCACGCGCAAGCCCAAGGAAGATCTTGTCGCCGATTTCCTCCCGCTCAAGTTCCTGGAGGTGGACGAGGAGCGCAACCGCCTGGTGCTCAGCCATCGCCGCGCCCTGGTGGAGCGCAAGATGAATCGCCTGGAGGTGGGCGAGGTGGTGATCGGCACCGTGCGCGGCATCAAGCCCTACGGCGCCTTCATCGACATCGGCGGGGTCAGCGGTCTGCTGCACATCTCCGAGATCAGCCACGAGCACATCGAGACCCCACACACCGTGCTCAACGTCAACGATCAGATGAAGGTGATGATCATCGACCTCGACGCCGAGCGGGGTCGCATCTCCCTCTCCACCAAGGCTCTCGAGCCGGAGCCCGGTGACATGCTCACCGATCCCCAGAAGGTGTTCGACAAGGCCGAGGAAATGGCTGCCCGCTACAAGCAGATGCTGCTGGAGCAGGCCGAGGAGAACGAACCGATGGGCGTCACCCTCGACTGAACCCCATAGCCTGGGGTTCCTGCACTGATCCGATGGTTGAACTGCTCCTGCGTGGTCAGCCCCTGGGATCGGTGGCCGCCGTCCTCTTCGACAAGGACGGCACCCTCAGCCTGAGTGAGCCAGGCCTCCTGACCCTGAGCCGCGCCCGTCTCCAGGCATGCCTGGAGCTTGTCCCTGAAGCGGACCGACGCCAGTTCCAGAGCCTGCTCGAGCGGGCCTATGGCCTGCTGGGGGATCAACTCCACCCGGCGGGCACCACAGCAGTGGCCAGCCGCCATCACAACCTGATCTCCACCGCCACCGCCTTCTGTCAGGTGGGCCTGGATTGGCCGGAGGCCCTGGCCCACAGCGAAACCGTGTTCGCCTCCATCGATCGTGAGCACCTCCAGGGCCACGGGGCCCGTCCGGGCGAGGCACCCCTGGCGCCGCTCTCCGAGGGGGTGAGGCCCCTGCTGCTGGAGTTGCACCGCTCCGGAGTGCTGCTGGCGGTGATCAGCAACGATGACAGCGAGGGAATCCACCGGTTCCTGGGCGGCCACGGGCTCTCTGATCTGTTCCGGGAGATCTGGAGCGCCGACATGCGGCCGGCCAAACCGGACCCAGGCGCCGTGCACGCTCTCTGCGCCAGGCTTGGCGTCAGCCCCTCAGCCTGTGCCCTGATCGGGGATGCCAGAAGTGATCTGCGCATGGCCGAGCGGGCAGGGGTGAGCCTGGCCCTGGGCTACAGCGCCGGCTGGAGCAGCACGCCGCCTCTGCCTGAGCATCTGCCCCGAGTGGATCACTGGCACGAGTTGCAGGTGACCGCTTCCTCCGGGGGGACCCCATCAGCAGAGCCGGACGATAAGCTCAGCCATCCTGAGGTCGGTGCAAGCCGGGATGAGCCGCTACGTCTTCACATCTGAATCGGTCACCGAGGGCCATCCCGACAAGATCTGTGATCAGATCAGCGATGCCGTTCTCGATGCCCTTCTGAGCGCAGATCCTGCCAGCCGTGTGGCCTGCGAAAGCGTCGTCAACACCGGCCTCTGCCTGGTCACCGGCGAGGTGAGCACCACGGCCCGCGTCGACATCACCAGCCTGGTGCGGGGCGTGATCGAAACGATCGGCTACAGCGGCGCCAAAGCCGGTGGCTTCGATGCCAACAGCTGTGCAGTGCTCATCGCCCTCGACCAGCAGTCGCCCGACATCGCCCAGGGCGTCAATGAGGCCGATGACCATGACGGCGACCCCCTGGACCTGGTGGGAGCGGGCGATCAGGGCATCATGTTCGGCTTCGCCTGCGACGAGACTCCGGAGCTGATGCCCCTGCCGATCAGCCTGGCCCACCGCCTGGCCCGCCGGCTGGCCGCCGTGCGTCACGACAACACCCTTCCCTACCTGCTCCCGGATGGGAAGACCCAGGTCAGCGTCGTCTACGAGAACGATCGGCCGGTGGCGATCGACACCCTGCTGATCTCCACCCAGCACCTCGCCGAGATCGACGGCATCAGTGATGAGGCAGGCCTGCGCCAGCGCATCGCCGATGACCTCTGGACCCATGTGGTGATCCCGGCCACAGCCGATCTGCCGCTGCAACCCGAACGCGCTGCGGTTCGCTTTCTGGTCAATCCCACCGGCAAGTTCGTGGTGGGCGGCCCCCAGGGTGATGCTGGCCTGACCGGCCGCAAGATCATCGTCGACACCTACGGCGGAACGGCGCGCCACGGTGGCGGGGCCTTCTCCGGCAAGGATCCCACCAAGGTCGACCGCTCCGCGGCCTACGCCGCCCGCCACGTGGCCAAGAGTCTGGTGGCCGCCGGTCTGGCCCGGCGGGTGGAAGTCCAGCTCAGCTATGCGATCGGCGTGGCCAAGCCCATGAGCATCCTGGTGCAGAGCTCCGGCACCGGCAAGATCAGCGACGACGACCTCACGGCCCTGGTGCAGGAGCACTTCGACCTGCGTCCCGGCGCGATCATCGAGACCTTCGGCCTGCGCGATCTCCCCCGTCAGCGGGGCGGCCGTTTTTACCAGGATGTGGCTGCCTACGGCCATTTCGGCCGTCCCGACCTGAACCTTCCCTGGGAGGACGTGGGTGAGGCCGCCGCCCGGCTGCAGCAAGCCACTGCCGATCGGGTTCCCGTGGGCCAGCCAGCCGCCTGATCCCCCCCATCGCCAGTCGCCGGGGCGGCGCCTTGATCTGCCCCCTGGCAGCGGGGGTGGACCTGGGCAGCAGCGGCATCCGCCTGGCGGTGATTGACGCTGAAGGGAAGGTGCTGGCCGAGCGGGCCATGGCCTATCCCAGCAGCTTCGACGATCCAAACGGCTGGCGGCAGGGGCTCATCACGCTGGTGCTGGACCTTCCCATCCAGCTCAGGCAGCAAGTGGGTGCCATCAGCCTCGATGGCACCTCCGGCACCCTGCTGGCCTGCCGCTCCGATGGCACACCCCTTGGGCCCGCCCTGGCCTACAGCCTCGCCTGCCCTGAGCAGGCTGAGCGTCTGGCGGCTCTGGTGCCTGCCGGCTGCGCTGCCGCCAGCGTGAGCGGCAGCCTGGCCAGAGCCCTGAGATTACTTGGCCCGCTCACGGGGGAGGCGACGGCTGTGGGGGGCGCGGCGGCCGCAGATCTGCTGCTGCGCCACCAGGCCGACTGGCTGATGGGCTGGTTGCTGGGCGACTGGCGCTGGGGCGAGGAAGGCAACAACCTGCGGCTGGGCTGGGACCTCAGACAGCAGCACTGGACGGGAGACCTGGCCCGGCAACCCTGGGCGGCAGCGCTGCCAGAGGTGGTTGCCAGCGGCTTGGCGCTGGGGCCGCTGGCTCCAGGCTCTGCCTCTGCGCTGGGGTTGCCGGGCTCCTGCCTGGTGGTGGCCGGCAGCACCGATGCCAACGCCGCCGTGCTGGCGGCCGATCCCACTTCTGGCGAAGGAGTCACGGTGCTGGGCACCACCCTGGTGCTGAAACAGTTCGTCGCAGACCCGATCGAAGCCCCAGGGATCAGCTGCCATCGGCTGGGGGGACGCTGGCTGGTGGGCGGTGCCTCCAATGCCGGCGGCGGAGTGCTGCGCCAGTTCTTCAGCGATGCCGAGCTGGAGCGGCTCAGCCGTCAGATCGATACCTCCAGGCCGAGCGGGCTGCACTACAGGCCCCTGCCAGCGAGGGGAGAGCGCTTCCCCCACGACGACCCTGATCTGCTGCCGATCCTGGAGCCCCGGCCCGTGAGCGATGCGCTGTTCCTGCAGGGGGTGCTGGAAGGGCTGGCCCGGATCGAGGCCCAGGGATGGGCGCGCCTCGCTCAGTTGGGTGCGCCTGGGCTGCGGCGGGTGATCAGCCTGGGGGGCGGGGCCCGCAATCCCCAGTGGCGTCAGCTGCGACAACAGGCGATCGGCCTGCCGGTGTTCAGTCGTCCGGGCCTGACGCCGGCCCTGGGCATGGCACGTTTGGCCCATGGCGTCCTGAAGGGGCCGCACCAAACGCCGAAGATGGAAGCCTGATCCCTCTGTAAAGAGCCCATGAACGAACGACTGCGAACCGTGATCTCAATGGCCCTGTTCGTGATCCTGGCCGGCTACGTCAGTTTCAGTGCCATCAGGTTGGGGCTGCTGCTCTGGCAGCGGTTCGCCCTGGTCTGAGCCAGTTCTCAGCCACAATCAGCCCTGACCCTCGCCCTGCAGCCATGGCCAGCGATCCCCTCACCGAAGCCGTAAGCGATCGGATCTGCCGCCACATGAACAAAGACCATGGCGAAGCGGTGCTGGCCTACGCCCGCCACTACGGTGGCGCACAGCAGGCCAGCACCGCCCGCATGCTGCGTGTGAGCCCCGAGGCAATGGACCTGGAGGTAGATGGCGCCAACCTCTCGGTGCCCTTCGATCACGTGCTCAACGACAGCGAAGACGCCCACCGCACCCTGGTGGCGATGCTCAAGGCCTTGCCCGAGTCATGAGCTGGGAACACTGAACCGCAACGTTGCACTCCTCCCAGGAGATCACCGCCATGGTCCAGGCCCTGTTGAGAGGATGCCTTGAGCTGATCACCCAGGCCACCTGTCCGCTCTGCGGCCGACCGGCCGAGCCTGACCGATGGAGGGGGCGTGTTCAACCGGTGCAACCGCAGCCTTGCCAGATCTGCCTCCAATCGCTGGATCTCGATACCCAGGCAGGATTGTGTGGTCTTGAGCCCATGCCCTGGTGGGCCCTGGGCTTCTATCAGGGGGCGCTGCGCAGCCTGCTGCTGCGCCAGCGGCGCAAGCCCAGCAACCAGGCAATCCCCTGCCTGGCCAGTTCCCTGGCCGCGACCCTGCCGGCGCCGCTTCGGGAGTTGAGCGTCGTGGCGATCCCCAGCTGGAAACAACGGGCCAACCCCCTGCCACTGCTGATCTGCCAGGGGCTGGGCCTGCCCCGCCTGGCTCCCCTGGAGCGCAGCCGGGCCACGCTGGGTCAGCACCATCTCAACCGCCGGCTGAGGTCGCTCAACCAGGAAGGGGCCTTCCGGATCGTCCCAGACGGAGTCTCCCGCAGCCGCCGTTCCAGACAGGGTCTGCTGTTGGTGGATGACATTCTCACCACAGGGGCCACGGCCATGGCCGCCGCCGCCGCCCTTGTAGAGGCCGGTTACACGGTGATGGGGCTGCTCTGCCTGGCCCGGACGCCTGCTCCAGGCCGTGATCTAAGATCCTGCAGTGCTGCGAAGCGGCCGGCCGGGATAGCTCAGTTGGTAGAGCAGGCGACTGAAAATCGCCGTGTCCCCAGTTCAAATCTGGGTCCTGGCACTCTTTTTTAAAATCCCTTTTGAAGGGTTTAGCCCATCACTTCGGTGGGCGAACCTCCAAGCTGCCGTGCTCTGAAGCGATGCGAACCCCTCCCGAGCGACCCGCCAACCAACAGTTCAGCAATGCCGACAGCTACGGAATGGCCTTCGATGAGGCCTGGGAACGAATCGGCAGCCTCGATCCCGCCGATTCAGGCGCCCGTGAAGCCGCCCTCCAAGGGGTGATCAGCGCCTTGAGCGATCACCCATTCGCCCTGAGCCAACCGGAACTGGTGCGCCAGGTCGCGGAATTCCGCCTGCGCCTGCTCCAGCGCTGATGTAGGCCGGCCCCATAGGATTCGCCCCATGACCAGCTCCCTGACGCGCCTGGTCCGGATGCTGAGCGCTGGGTTCAGCAATCAGGATCAGGCTTTCGAGAACCCCCCCCTCTACGCCCATATCCTGGTGCGCTTTCGGCCGCTTCCGCAGCTGGAACCAGGCTCCCTGCTGCTGGAGCAGTCTTACGCTTTCGCGCCCGGCCAGCCCTACCGCATCCGGGTGCTGCGTGCCGAGAGCGTCACAGACGGCAGCCTGCGCATCCACAACCACTCCATCCACGACGAGCGGCGGTTCTGGGGAGCTGTGGAGGATCCAGAGCGGATGGCCCAGATCCAACCCGAGGATCTGCGTCTGCTGGAAGGGTGCACCTATGTGGTGCGCGAGCAGGGAGAAGGCTTCGTCGGGGAAGTGGAACCCGGCTGCCGCTGCCTGGTGGAGCGCAAGGGGGCCACGGCCTACCTGGTGAGCAGTTTCGAGCTCGACGGGCAGTCAATGCGCACGATCGACCGGGGCCACGACCCGGCCACCCACGACCAGCTCTGGGGATCTCTGGCGGGGCCGTTCGAGTTTCAGCGTACCGACGACTTCAGTGCTGAAATTCCAGGCGCCTGGCTGGAGCGATGGGCGAGCTGATCGGACCCGGCTCCAGGCCCGCTCAACAAAAGGAAATGAAGCTGCCTAAATCAATTAAACCCAAACAGTGAGGCTCTGTAAGGTCTTTTGTCTCTAGGGGTTTGTGCTCACCAGGGATGCTTAGGTTCGTCGCCACCTCACCCACGACCCCATGGCCCTGCCCCTGCTTGATCTCAAACCCGTCACCCTGAATGCACGCGTCGCCAGCCTGGCCGTCGGCAACGAAGAAGAGCCACGCCGCACACCTGAAGGGGTGAGGCGCAGCCCCCAGGCCATGGATGAGCTGATTGAAAGGGCCTACCGCCAGATTTACTTCCATGCCTTCAAAGTCGATCGGGAGCCCAGGCTGGAATCGCAGCTGCGTCGAGGTCAGATCAGCACCAAGCAATTCATCCGGGGCCTGCTGCTTTCAGACAAGTTTCGCAGGGATTTCTATCGCTGTAACAGCAACTATGATGTTGTGGAGCAGGTGGTAGGCCGTGTACTTGGCAGGCCGGTGCATGGCAGTCGCGAACGGATTGCTTTCTCGATTCTGATCGCCGCCGAAGGATTCCCGAGTTTTGTCGATGCCCTGCTCGACTCCCCTGAATACATCGACACCTTCGGCGAAGACGAGGTTCCCTACCAGCGCTCCCGCGTCCTGCCCGGACGCAGCCCTGGGGAGATGCCCTTCAACCAGCAGGCTCCCCTCTATTCCTCCTACTGGCGCGACATCAGCGGCTCCCTGGCTCCAGCCGGCCCGTTCAGCGGAGGCAACCAGCTGGAGCGTGGTCTGCGCTCGGCCGCTTGGGTCGATGGGACAACCGCCGAAGCAGGCCAAGGCGATCTGGCTGGGGCTTGCAGCCATCGGTGGACTCGAGCTCCTGCGGATTCTGATCACCACCGCAGCTGCCATGCTCAGCACAGGCTCTGCGGGCTGAGGGAGCCGGGCCAGCCGAAGCCTTCATGGGCAGCCGTGGCGGCCTGAATCAGGCGATCAGTTCATCCATGAAGGGCTGCTCGCCCTCCTCGGGGAAAACGGACTCCGATCCGAACTCACCTGGGGAGGGGGCCGCATCGCCCAAGACCTGCAGGGGCCTGACCGGGTCGCCGGGCAGGGCTGAAGCCGCTGGGCCCTGGCGAGACTGCTCCAGCAGAGCTTCCAGTCGGCTGAGTCGATCATCGGTCTGCTCAAGCAGATCCATGACAGCGGCCGAATCAACACCCTCCTGGTCACGCCCAGCCAGCAGGTGGGCCTGGTGCTCCTCCAACCGCCCCAGACGTTCCTCCAACTCCAGGAGGCGCAGGGTGAGGGTTTCGCTGAGCTCACCAAGGGCCTTGAGCTGGACGCCGAAGCGAAGCGGCCAGGCTTCGGAATCAGGTGCCGATGTCATGGGTCAGGCAAGGACCGCGATGGCCGGATGCTATCGGTATCTTCTCCAGGCGCCAGGGGCCGAGTTTGTAACGATTCCGAAAACCCTTGGTGAGAGCGGAAGAGCCCCCATAGGATCCGGCTTGCAGACAGCATCGTCGGGGACGCTGTGGCCTGTGTTCAGCCTCCCTCGATGACCCCCGACTCCCTCACATCTCCCTTCACTTCCCGGCCTGCACGCCCATGACACTCGTCTGTGCTGCCTACCTGGGCATAGATCGCTTCGAGAACGCCCGCGACAAGGACAACTGGTCGAACGCCACCGAAGCCGACACCGCTGGCCTGATCCGCTCGGTCTACCAACAGGTGCTCGGCTACCAATATGTGATGAAGAGCGAGCGGCTCGAGGGTCCCGAGTCGCTGTTTCGCCGTGGCTACCTCAGCGTGCGTGAGTTCGTGCGCCAGGTTGCCAAGAGCAATCTCTACAGGCAGCGTTTCTTCGAGAGCAGCAATCCCTACCGATTCATCGAACTGAACCACAAGCATCTGCTCGGCCGGGCACCCCAGAACAAGGCCGAGATGCTGCACCACTTCACGATCCTGCAGAACGCAGGATTTGACGCCGAGATTGATTCCTACATCGACAGCCCCGAGTATCAGGATCGCTTCGGCGAAGAGCAGGTGCCCTACATGCACGGCTGGAACTACTCCGTCGGCCAGCAGGGTCTCCAGTTCTCCTACCTGCTGCAGCTGACCCGTGGCGCCGCGGCGTCGATCAAGGGCGACATCGCCAAGAACCTGTCACGCCTCAACCCCTCGGTTCACAAAGAGGCTCCGATCCCCGTGGTGAGCTCCAACGCCAAGGGCTCCGCCTTCCGCTCGGTCGAGTCCGACGGTGTGACGCGCATGGGGGTGGGCGCCGGTGAGCAGGGCCGGACCTACCGGGTCGAAATCTCGGGATTCAACAACTACCGCCTGCACAAGCGCAGCAACCGGGTGAGATTCATCCCCTTTGCCAAGCTGCTCGACTATCAGCGCCAGATCCAGCGTGAAGGCGGCCGCATCGCCAGCGTCAGCCCCGTCAACTGACTCCTCCTCAACCCCACACCCCCATCGTTCCTCCCCCGTCATGAAGGTCTCTGCAGGCACCCGCGGCAGCAGCTTCAGCAGCAACCGCCAAGTCACGATTCAAGTCACCGGACTGGCCAACAACGCCTATGTGCGCAGCTCCGATTGCACCATGCAGGTTCCCTACACCCGCATGAACGAAACCATGCGGCTCGTTCATCGCCTGGGTGGAACCATCACCGGCGTGAATGTGAGCGGCTCCGGCGACAACTCTGACTCCTGAGCGCAAGGCAGACCTGATCCAGCTGCAGCCCCCTCAACGTGGGGGCTTTTTTCATGGCCGCCACCCTCCTGAATCTGACTGTTCAGCCCGCTACACAAGTGTCCCCTGCCGGGGCTGCGCCAAAGCCGAGACCGCCTCTGCGAGCCTGAGCCCCCCCCCCGGGGGGCAGAACCGTCGTCAAGGGGATGACCGTTTGTGAATCATCGAGCAAGTCGACGGCCCAAGGGTTGAAAATACCTAGGTCCAGTCGAGGGCTTTCTGGTCATCGGTCGGTGCAGCCGGTTTTGCCGGTGAGCACCAGATACCCACCCCTTGGCTCGCGAGTTCGCCTTGGGCGCTCTCGCTCTGGAATACCCAACTCCCGACCCCCACCCGTCGAGAACAGGAGCTTTATTTACATGTTCGACGCCTTCACCAAGGTCGTTGCTCAGGCTGATGCCCGCGGCGAATTCCTCAGCTCTGCCCAGATCGATGCCTTGGCGTCGGTCGTCGCAGACAGCAACAAGCGGATGGATGCCGTCAACCGGATCACCTCCAACGCTTCCATGATCGTTGCCAATGCAGCCCGCGATCTGTTCGCTCAGCAACCGGCGCTGATCGCACCCGGGGGCAACGCTTACACAAGCCGCAGGATGGCCGCATGCCTTCGTGACATGGAGATCATCCTCCGCTACATCACGTATTCCATTTTCACCGGAGACACATCCATTCTCGAAGATCGTTGCCTCAACGGCCTGCGGGAAACCTATCTTGCCCTTGGCACTCCTGGCGCTTCTGTCGCCGAAGGTGTACGCAAAATGAAGGATGCCTCCATTGCCATCGTCAACGATCGCGGCGGCATCACATCGGGCGATTGCAGCAATTTGATCTCCGAAATCGGCACCTACTTTGATCGCGCCGCCGCCGCCGTGGCCTGATCAGCATTCCCTTTCAGGACAATCCTTCCGCTCCCCCCTTCACCCATGTCGAAGACTCCGCTGACCGAGGCTGTCGCAGCTGCCGACTCCCAAGGCCGCTTTCTCAGCAACACCGAAATCAATGCCGCCTTCGGACGCTTCACTCGAGCCAAGTCGGCTCTTGAGGCTGCTAAAGGATTGACAGCCAAAGCAGACACCCTTGTGAATGGCGCCGCGCAAGCCGTCTACAGCAAGTTCCCCTACACCACCCAGATGCAGGGGCCCACGTACGCTGCCGACCAACGCGGGAAGGACAAGTGCGCCCGTGATATCGGTTACTACCTGCGCATGGTCACCTACTGTCTTGTGGCTGGTGGCACCGGTCCAATGGACGAATATCTGATCGCTGGCATCGATGAGATCAATCGTACCTTTGAACTTTCTCCCTCCTGGTACGTGGAGGCCCTGAAATACATCAAGGCCAACCACGGCATGAGTGGAGAGCCTGGAACCGAGGCGAACAACTACATCGACTATGCCATCAACGCGCTTGTCTGAAGCAGGCAAGGCGACCTGAGATCGCCAGTTTTCAATGATGCTGGCCTCCTTCGGGGGGCCTTCTTTATGTTTGGGCTAGCCAATTGGGATCACTTCACAGCCACAGCTTTTACCCTCTGTTCAAGGAACCTCGATCCGCGAGCAGGGGAAGTGACGATTGGTGTGGATCCCTTCCTCCCGCCCGCACAGGCCCATTGATCCAGGGGAAGATTTCGTTCAAGCTATCAAGTCACCATGGCACTGCCTTTGCTTTCTGTTAAGCCGCTCACCATGAATGCGCGGGTCGCCAGCTTCACCCTGGCCGGCGAGGAAGGCAGTCGGCAGTCTCAGTCGGCTGCGCGCAGCATCAACGGGACCTGCGATCGACGTGACCTGGATATCCAAATCGAGCAGGCCTATCGACAGATCTACTTCCACGCCTTCAAGGTGGACCGCGATCCCATGCTCGAATCCCAGTTGCGCGAGGGTCAGATCACCATGAGGGACTTCGTGCGTGGCCTGCTGTTGTCGCAGAAGTTCCGCGACGACTTCTACCGCTGCAACAGCAACTATCGGATGGTCGAGCAGACCATCGGCCGGGTGCTTGGAAGGCCCGTCTACGGCGAGCGGGAACGCATCGCCTATTCGATTCTGATCGCCCAGGGTGGCCTGGCTTCCCTGGTGGATACACTCCTGGATTCTGAGGAGTACATGCAAAACTTTGGCTACGATACAGTACCCTTCCAGCGGTCCCGTGTTCTGCCTGGACAGGCGGTGGGCACGATGCCCTTCAACCAGCAAGCGCCCCGCTATCAGGCCTACTGGCGGGACAGCATCGCCAAGCGAACTCCCGCACAATCGATGCTGTGGCAGAACAGCACCATGGGTCAACGGCCTGCCTGGCTGGCCAATGCCCCTGCTCCATGGGCCCGCAAGCTCTGGTTGAACACCGTTGCTGCGGGGGGCTTCGTAATCACTGGACTGGTGCTTTGGATCGCCATCTCCATGCTCAGCACTGCTGGACGGGGCTAGTGTTCAAGAGGTTGGGAATGGTCCGAGTTCCTGGAAAAAACGCTAAGGGGAAGGGGGAGCACACCACAGGGAGAGATTGTCATGAGTGATTCTTTTCAAAGATTTCTCACCATGCTGAAGTCAGCATATGGTCAGCATGACATTCTCGTTGACGAAGGGCAAACTGATCTACGCCTAAACCTTCTCCCCGAGACCATTGATCTATGGGGAGCCACTTACTCTCAGGCAGACAATCCAGACAACAATCTTCTACTTGCCTGCTCCAGTTCAAGCGGACCCATTGAGGATACGACATTGACCTGGGTTGTCGGATCCGCAATCCGCCATGTTCACGTTAGCAGTGAGGATGAGTGTTGGCAGCTCTTTCATGCGCTCGGGCTGCGACCTAGCTTGGCAGATGCGATCGTCCGTCATTGTCCTGGCATAGCAAATGGAGCCATCTGGGCCTTGTATAATGAACGACATGGACATCTAGTCGCAACTCCTGTGGTCTCTGCAGGGTTGGGACGTGAGGCAATGGCCAGGTTCTCCTCGATCTCCTCATGAAGGCAAAATCATCGATGCTGCAGAAGTGATGGCGAAAAACTTGCCTGAGATGATTGCAGGGGCTCGCATCCTTGGTCTTGCTCATGACAAGACCCTCCCGGCGAATGTTCGTGCAATTTTCCGGCATGCTGATGATGAGAGCAGGCCTTTGACCACAAAGGAATTCGATGAGATTTGCCAGTTCTCCTCCATTGATTCCGAACCCCTACGCCTGCTTCAAGAGAACGCCTCACAAGTAGTAGCAGATGTCAAGAGAAGATTGGTGGCAGAGGATCCTGGCCTGATCAAGCCCGGTGGATCACTTTTCCCGGAAAGTCGCTCCGAGGCATGCTGGCGCGACTGCTGGCATTTTCTCCGCATTGCCATCTATGCCGTGGCCGCTGATCGGCAATCGTTCACGCACCCACCAGGAGTCAGCGGCTTGCGTGAACTTTATCGAGAACTGGCCGTTCCTATCGACAGCATGGCGAAGGCTTTATGCTACCTGCGTGAAGTCTCATCTATTCACTACGGATCGCTCGGCGGAAGCAAGGATACCTGGCGCCTTGAAATGGTCATTCGCCATCTGGAGGAGATGATCAGGGAGTTCTCCTGCCAAGCTGGAGAGGTAGGAGCCCCTGTTCTGTGATGTTTTATTTCTCCATCGTGGAGCGCACTCTTCCTAGGGGGTCCACAGGGCTCCCCAGCAGTAACCTGAACTGGGAGAGTTCCATCTTTGCAGATTGTTTCTAAGTATTCGTGGGCCTCGTGCATAGCGCATCGCAATCCTCCTTAGTGCCTGGTTGGCTTCCTCCGGAATCCAAACTCCCTTCCAACCAGGCCATCGGTCGTGCTTTCGACGCTAGAGGAGCTGATTGGCGTGAGCTGGATCTCGGTGCTACTGATCTCACAGAAGCACGCCTTTGTCGTGTCGATTTAAGGGGAACGAATCTGAGTAGATGCACACTCGATGGAGCCGATCTGCGACTGGCTCGATATGACGGCATGACCATCTGGCCAGACAACTACGAGTTTCGAGGTTCCGGTGCAGTAGGACCCAAGGCCAAGTTAAGCGGCCACTTTCTCAATAGCGCCGATCTTTCCGGCATGGACCTGAGCGGCTCCCTATTGATGGGTGCATACCTCAGCGGTGCAGATCTCAGCGGTGCTTGCCTCAGAGGAGTGCGCCTGGCAGGAGCAGATCTGCGTCATGCTGTGCTGCGCGGTGCTCTTTGCGAAGGGGTGCGTTTCTCAGGTTGCCAGCTGGATTATGCCGATTTTCGCGGGGCGAATCTGACCGATGCTGACCTTTCCGCAGCCGAATCGATCCGTGGTTCCGACTTCACGAGCTCATCAGGGCTGGACTCTATTCGAGAGACCTTGATCGGACGGCCGTTCCAGGAGCTGGACTGTTGGAACCCGCTCACTCGCCGTACGACCCGCGACAGCCTGATGACCTAAACATTGCCGCCTGCATGTATGGACCATCACCCTCCCACAGACCATGTCAAGGTCGGCGTGGTTCTCCTGAACCTCGGAGGCCCTGAGCGGATCGAGGATGTCGCCCCGTTCCTCTACAACCTGTTCTCCGATCCGGAGATCATCCGACTGCCGACCCCGGTGTTGCAGAAGCCCCTCGCTTGGCTGATCAGCAGCCTGCGCAGCAACAAGTCCAAGGAGGCTTACCGCTCCATCGGCGGCGGGTCCCCCCTGCGCCGCATCACCGAGCAGCAGGCCCGCGAACTGCAGAGCGAACTGCGGGGGCGAGGCATCGAGGCCACCAGCTACGTAGCCATGCGTTATTGGCATCCATTCACCGAGTCGGCCGTGGCCGATATCAAAGCGGACGGGATAGATCAGGTGGTGGTGTTGCCTCTCTACCCCCACTTTTCGATCAGCACAAGCGGATCCAGCTTTCGAGAACTGCAGCGCCTGCGCCTGGCCGATCCAGGCTTCGCAAAGCTTCCGATTCACTGCATCCGCGGTTACTACGACGACCCCGGCTACCTAGGGGCCATGGCCGAACTGATCTCTCGGGAGATTCAGGCCTGTCCCGAGCCCGGCAGCGCCCATGTGTTCTTCAGCGCCCATGGCGTGCCCAAGAGCTACGTGGAAGAGGCGGGCGACCCCTATCAGAACGAGATCGAGACCTGCGCCCGCCTGATCATGGAAAGACTGGCCGGCGACCTGGGCCACTCCAACCCCTACACCCTGGCCTACCAGAGCCGTGTGGGCCCAGTGGAGTGGCTGAAGCCATACACCGATGAAGCCCTACATGAGCTTGGTGAAGCAGGCGTGAAGGATCTGGTGGTGGTGCCTATCAGCTTCGTGAGCGAGCACATCGAGACTCTCGAGGAAATCGACATCGAATACCGGGAGATCGCCACACAGGTCGGCATCCTTAACTTCCGCCGTGTACCGGCCCTCGACACCACCCCCTCCTTCATCCACGGCTTGGCCGATCTGGTACAGCAAGCCCTGGCCGGACCGGAGATAAACCTTGACCAGGCAGCCACACTTCCCACCAAGGTGAAGCTGTATCCACAGGACAGGTGGGCCTGGGGCTGGAACAACAGATCGGAAGTGTGGAACGGGCGGCTTGCTATGCTGGGATTCTTGGCAATCCTGATGGAATTATTGAGCGGCAATGGACCTCTCCACGCCATCAGACTGCTTTGAGGTAGGGCATCACTACTCTCAATTTTAACTACATAGTTTAGCTTTATTAAGAACTCAGTGGGAGCCTGCAATGGTGTTTGATCATAACAGGGTCACTCAAGTTCTGCGTTCACAATGGCTTTTGGTCCCGCCTCGCTCCTCGGCGTCGAACGGTTTGACAGCCAGGACCCACTTGAACTGCTACCAAACGATACGGACGCCAAGAAAGAGCAGCTCATCCGTGCCGTGTACCGGCAGGTTCTCGGAAACTCCTATGTGATGGAAAGCGAGCAGCAGCTGGTCCCCGAATCCCAGTTCAAGCTGGGGGAGCTGAGCCTGCGCGAGTTCGTACGCAGCGTTGCCAAAAGTGACCTGTATCGTGCTCGTTTTTTTGATTCCTGCCCTCGCTACCGCTACATCGAGCTGGCCTTCCGCCACCTCCTGGGTCGGGCCCCAGCCGACTTTGCCGAGATGCGCGTCCATGCCGAACTTCTCGATAGCAAAGGATATGAAGCGGATATCGACAGTTTCATAGATTCAACGGAGTATCAGGACACCTTCGGTGAGTGGACAGTCCCCTACCACCGTGGCTGGAAGACCGAAAGCTGCAAAACCATGCAGGAATTCACTTGGAGCTTCCAACTGCTCCGTGGTGCCAGCAGCAGTAGCTTCAAAGGCAATCTTTCCGGCAAGGCAGCACGACTAGGTGGCAATGTCTATGTGAATCGCCCACTCCCAGTCGTCCCTCCCTCCTCCACGGATACACAAGGATGGAGCTTCAGGCCTTCTGCCAATTTCCAAGACGCCGCAACGCGACTGGGCGTCGGCGCCGGCCAGGAGGGTCGTATCTATCGGGTTGAGGTAACGGCCTACAGGGCCAACTCAATTCGGCCGATTTCACGCTACAAAAAGTCCAATCGGACTTATTTCGTCCCCTTTAACAAACTGTCCCAAACCTATAAGGAAATTCACCGTGAAGGAGGGGTGATTGCCAGTATCACTCCGGCCTAATTAACGGACTACTTTGTTTTCTCTTTGCCGACTCCCTCGCCACTGCAAAACCATGTCTTCCCAGTCCGTAGCCCTGAGCTTTGGTGCCACCACTCTCCTCGATGCACCTGCTTCTTACAAGCCCGGCGCCGATGAGACGAGCCTCAACCTCGTGATCAGCGCCTCTTACCGGCATGTGTTCGGCAACACCATGCCCATGGAAAGCGAGCGTCTTGACGCTGCCGAATCGCAACTACGCAACGGCACAATCTCCGTACGCGATTTTGTCCGCTGCCTGGCCAAGTCACCCTTCTATCGTGCACGCTTTTACGAAGCAGTTACGCCTCACCGTTCGGTTGAACTGGCCATCAAGCACCTGCTGGGGCGTCCTCCCATCGACGAAGCTGAAGTGGGCACGCACGTAGCGATAGTCGCCAAAGAAGGCTTCGAAGCGGCTGTCGACGCCCTGATCGATTCCGACGAGTACGCCTCGGCCTTCGGAGAACACACGGCGCCGCATATCCGTTCCTGGAACAGCCCAGAAGGGGCAGCACAGTCGTCCTTCAATCGCATCGCCGCGCTGGAGCAGAACTTCGCTGGCAGCGATAACGCAATGGGGTCACGTAGCCAGTTGCTGACCAGCCTCGCAATGGGACAGCCAATCACCATTCGTCTGCCGGCACATGCTTACCTTACCCAGTCCGGAAGAAGCCTTTCTGGCTCGGGTATGAGCAGTAGAGGAGCCTTCGCTCCTGTGCGCCGCAACAGCAGCGATGGCGGTGATAGCACAAGCCTGAGAGGTGATCTGTATGTGGGCTTCGGTCTTGGCCAGCGCAGTCAGGAGGTCTTCCAGCGTTGCCAGGGAGACACTGCCGACCAGATCCAGGCACTGATCCGTGCCACCTACCGGCAGGTGATGGGTAACCCTCACCTGATGGAAAGCGAGCGCGTGCTCACCTCAGAAAGCAAGTTCATCGAGGGTTATCTGAGCACCCGTGAGTTCGTGCGTTCCATTGCCTGCTCCCAGGAATACCGTCGCCGCTTTTTTGAATCCAACGCTCCCTATCGTTTCGTAGAGCTCAACTTCAAGCACCTGCTCGGCCGCGCACCAAACTCCCAGGCGGAAGTGAGTGAACACATCCGTCTGCTGGCTGAAAAAGGCTATGAGGCAGACATCAGCAGCTACCTCGATAGCACCGAATATCAGACGTACTTCGGTGAAGATACAGTTCCCTTCCCCCGTATCCAGACGGAGAATGGCCGCGAGCAGATCGGATTCAATCGCCAACTGTCTCTGGTGGCGGGATATTCAAGCAGTGACACCATTCAGAATTCCTCAAGTCTGGTGAATTCACTGGCGGCCAAAGCGCTCCCTGCCGGATGGAGCAACACAACCGTGCGGATCAATCGCTCGAGTGTCTTCAGCGGCTCTGTCGATCCCACCACAAAAAGGTATCGGATCGTTGTACAAGCGCAACCAGCTGGAGGGCGCCAGCGCACCCCGAATGCCAGCTATTTGGTATCCGGCAAGGACATGACGACCCAGCTGGGTTATATCCATCGCCGTGGAGGCCGAATTGTCTCAATCACGGAAGTGGCCTGATCCAAGCAGGGGCCGTCTGCCCGGCTGGCTCGCTGAGCAACCTGTCCATTCCTTTCTCTCCCCTGACTTCAACTGTTTTCTCTTTGCCATGCCAGTGATCACCAGACAAGCAACAACTTCAGTGCAAGATTATGCCCATGCACAGATGGTGCTGCGCTCCGCCTACCGCCAGGTCTTCGGCAATGCCCATCTGATGGATGAGGAGCTGGTATCAACTGCTGAAAGTCTCTTCCTCCAAGGGGACCTCGCAGTCCAGGGACTGGTTGCAGCCTTGGCCTGCTCAGACACCTACCGCCGGCTCTTCCTCGACAAGAATGGGCCCTACCGCTTTGTGGAGCTCAATTTCAAGCATCTGCTGGGAAGGGCTCCCCGCGATCAGGCCGAAGTGAGCGAACATGTTCAACGCTTAGCCAACGAGGGCTATGAAGCCGAGATAGCCAGCTATGTTTACTCCCCGGAATACATAGGAGCCTTCGGCTTCGACACGGTGCCTTACTGGCGCACAACTCATACCCAAACCGGGGAAAGCAACCTCACCTATACGCGTTCATTAAAACTCAAGGGGGGAGAAGCTTCCTTTGACGGTAGCTCCTCTTCCAAGCTTCAGGTCAGTCTTGCCACAGGTGACGCCCCTTCCGTTGCCGTTCGCGGCGGCAGAGGCGGCAGCACGAACCGGAATGACAGACGCTTTCGGATCAACTGGACTACCGCCTCGCCTAGCGGACTCAACCGCAGGGCTGTGCAGGTCTCCATTGTTCCGTTTAGCAGTCTCACTTCAACGCTGCAAAGCCTGCAGCGACGTGGAGGTTCCATTGTATCTGTTACAAATGATTAAATGACAACCCCCGCCTCTGGCTAGAATAGATGGTGGCGGCGGCTCTGTGCCCAAGTGCCATGTGAGCATGCAGCTCCGAATCACGCCACCTTCCCCCCCATTCGTGCGCTCAACCTTCTCGCATGGAACAGCAGTTGAATCGCCAGTCAGCCCCTGTAGAGCGACAACCCTCTCACCAAGGTTCTTCCATTGACATGATGATTCATAGCCTGGTGAGCATGGTCCAGGCAGGCAGACCAAAACCTTCCGCAAGTCACGGATCGGGTCTCCTTGTTCATGACCATTGAGCGTTTTTTAACTCGATCGCAAGGCCAGTGGCGGTCGATGCGTTCAGCCCATTCGCTTGCCTTTCGACAGTTTGAAGATGTGCTCAGTCATATCGATATTGTACTGTTATCGGCAGACCATCCAGATGTAAGCGACATCCTAATCCGAGAATCCATAGACCCCGCCACTATCTTCTCTCCATTCCAGATGTCATGGGAGGCAGAATCGGACTGGGAACCAGACGACCCTTCCGCTACATCCAAGGGATCCTGTATTCTGATTCCCATCCCTGAAAATGATCGGGCTGGAAAGCTGATCCGTAGCGTTGGCTATGCTGAAACAGAGAGCGCGGCTTCAACCTATCACTTTCTTGACGACGATACCTTCGTCCTCCACACTGCTTATGGCCAATCCATTGCCGAAGAACGAATCTGGTTTATATCCGAACACGTCCGCTGTCGCTCCTCTGTTCTGCGTACATCAGCCGGGTCTGGAGTGCTGCAAACATCCTTTGCTTCTGAGGTAAGGCGGATAGCAACAGAATGATAGATGCCACACAAGCTGTCCACTTCGTAAAGACTCTCTCAGGCCGATTTAGCAATCATGAACAGGCCCAAGCAGAGCCTACAAAGTTTTCCCACATCAATATTTTTTTTAGGCCCCTTGCTTGGAATCTTTTTCAGGGCCCTTGGTTTTACTCCGAGCAAAGTTACGATTACGATCCTTGGAGGCCATACCGACAAGGGATTCATCACATGGTGGTATCCGCCGATCATATTCTCATGCTCAATTTTGGGCTCCGCAACGGCTTACGTTGTGCTGGCGGTGGTTCAAAACCCGATCTCTTGAATGGGTTAGAACGGGAGGATCTGCTGCCTCGACCCGGCTGCGCGATGGAATTCCGTGCCACGACTAACGATCGTTACTGCGGTGAAGTCGAGCCGGGCTGCCAATGTCTTATTCCGCGAGGAGGTCAAATGACCTATCTTGTGAGTGAAGTTGAGTTTGATGATTACCATTGGATCAGCAGAGATCGCGGCTTCGACCCTGCCACCCATACCTATCGCTGGGGCTCCGAACATGGCCCACTCCGCTTCAAGCGGCTGGAACGTTACGCTGATCATCTCGGCGCTGACTGGCTGAGGGACAATCAAGCTGCTCAAATCGAAACGGCATGAGCAAGCACAGCCCAGAAAAGCAACTTCAAACCTGGATTCGCTCCCAACACTTGATCTGCAATGGCACAGACTTCATTTTTGAAACGGTTGATCAGAGCTTGATTGATCGATTTGAATCGTGCTTGACAGCACTTGGTGGACAGGTCCTGTCTGTCAAGGATGTTGGCCAATGGCCTATGGGCCCACGCCGGAGCTTCAAAATCCTCAGAGCCGTTGCGAGAGTCCCACGGCCTATGTGCAATGAAACTGTCAGCTACTGGGCAAACCATGGAAGCAACAGAACCCGCTATTCAGAGATCAGCCAGTAGCGCACGGACTTGCTTTCTTTTGCTTTCTACGTAGAGATCAGGATCAGGACTCAGGATCATTTCCGCTAAGCCGGAAACGCCATTGACGGATCCCTGCTTGACTAATTCCTGCATAGCCATCAAGGCAGTATATCTACACTCCCAACTGGATTCCTCCTGCGCATCCAACAAATCTGGTAGATGTGATGACAGACGTTCAGGATTTAAACGCAACAGTGAGAGAATAGCGGCAGGACGAGACTTCACAAATTGTGGCCTATAATTTTGAATGGCGCTTTCACAAAGGTCCTCCACTCTATCCTGCGCATCTCCCCAGCCTGCAATCCGCCCGAACAGCCGCAGGAAGAAATAGTGGGCTCCATAATCGTTATGAGCTTCCTCCAGCCAACGCTGTTCTAGGAGATGCCAGAGTGACATCCCAGAATGAGTGCTCACGGCTTGAAGAGCAAGATAGCAACGACTGAAGTCGGTACCAAACAACTCATTGATCAGAAAGGAAATCTCTGGTACTTCGTCATAGCGATGAACAACCTGGACATCTTCCGGCTGATCCAAGAGCAACCTATCCAGCGTTTCCAGAAGCGACAGGCCCTGATGAAGTGGCTCAGCTTCCGGCCAAAGCAGCCGCAGAGCTCGAAGCCGAAAGACTGAGGAGACCGGCGCCTGCAGAACCTGGGGAAGCAGCTCTGCGGCCCTGGAATTGATCACATCCTGGATCGCCGACTGTCGATCCATCTGGTTGGCAAGAAACAAGTGCTCTGCCAGCTCACTGACTCTCTCATGGCTTCCCGAGAGGGTGGCGACGGCCGCCAGAGCAGCCCCACGCACTCCTGGTACTTCATCATCCTGAAGGAGTTCGATCGCCGGAAGGGCCTCAATCACCCCTAAGCCGGCCAGACTCTGAGCCAGTATGCGCCGGTTCTGCCCGGTATCTGACAACAACATGATCATCTGGTTCAGGATATGTTGATCCCGGCAACCCAGTTGTTGCAGGGCCCACGCTGCATTTTCTACCAGATAGTGATCCTCACTCAGGAGACAACTGCCGATGCTTGGAATGGCATCCTTACAGCCAAGGCGCGCCAGCACCTCCACAGCCTTACGCCTGGCCAAACGAGTGGGTTGACTGTCGTCGTCGTCGTCATCAAGTAGATTCAGCAATGCCTGCTCGGAACGCTGACCGGGAAAATTGATCATGTGGGCTGCCGCCATGTAGCGATCGCTGCCTGACTCAAGCTGCTCCACCGGCAAGGCAAGAATGCGCAATGCCTCATCGTGACTGAGGCCGGGATGGAGGTTGTTGAAGCGACCGGAATCGCCCATCATTGTCACCCAGATCTAGCGATACTCCATTGTCCCATTTACGCGTTCCCTTTCCCCGGTTTGTCCCCTAAAGAAGCGTGTTGTATACGATCATTGCGAAAGGAGGAACCAACGAGACTTTTCGGCATGATGCGATCCTCTCGCACAACATGCCATGGGACCATCTCTCACCGACGCACTCGTCGTCACCGTGGCCTATCCGCAGACTGCCCAACGCCTCTCCACCAGAGTTCTGAGGATTCCACTGCAAAGCCTCAGCAGCATGATGAATGGCCTCCACCAGCAAGGTGCCGTCGTCACCCATGTGGGCGCATCCATCGCCGAACATTCGGACTCTGCTCCCACAGCCGCAGAGAACACCCCGGAGGACAGGCCATCACGTAAACGTGCCAGCAACAAGAAGGGGTGAGGGGGGCTCTTCAAGCGAGCCCCTGGCCACTCACAAGCCCTCTGCAGGATCAAGCAGCAGCTCGAAGACACCATCGGCAGGTCGGCCCGCCTTCAGGGCTTGCCAGTTGATGGACGCAAGAAAAGCATCGGCATCCACCGTCTCCACGATGTCAACCCCCCAGGCACCCAGCTCCAGTGGAGATCCGGGTGCAGCTGGCATGTCCTTGCGGCCGCCCAGAGCCAGAATCGTATGGTTCGTATCGTGTCCGTGGTGCTGCCGCAGCAAGGCCCAGCCCTTCAAGAGTTCCCTGGCCAGCGCCGTCGAGTCTGCTGGGCTCTCGATCCTGATCAACCAGTGAGGATGGGACAGAGCCTCGGCCTTGGTGATGCTGGCGCAGTGAAGCGGCAGCCCCTCAGCCAGTTGTTTGGCATCCCATGGCGGCACAGATCCACTCTGAACCTGCAGGTTGTGGGACAGCAGAAATGTGGTCATGGGAGTGCTTGGAAGCTTGGCATGTTACTTGCCACGTCACCAGTCACCACGATGGCTTCCATGCTGAGACAATGACCCATGCTCCTCCCAGAAGCCTTGAGCAGCGAGCCCACCGGCGTTCCAGCCACACCTCCAGCCGTCTTCCTCAGCGAGTCAGAGGCCTCCATGCTGGCCGCAGATCTCAAGAAGCAACTTCGTTCAGGTGAACGCCCCCAAGGCGACGAGATTCTGATCGAAAAAATGGTGGCAGGGCTGGGAGATCCACGTGGCCTGATGCGTCTCACGTTCGCCGAAAGCCTTGGTGCGATCGGCACAGCAGCCGTACCGGCTCTCTGCCACGCACTGCGCACCCATGAGAATGTGACGGTTCGCCGTGCAGCCGCGAAAACCCTCACTCTGATCGCTGATCCTGAAGCTCTGCCTGTTCTGGTTGATGCCCTGCTGAACGATGGGGATCCAGTGGTGCAGGGATCGGCTGTCGGCGCAATGGCCGCCACCGGAGAGTGTGCCGTGGATGCGCTCATTGCTGTTCTCTCCAGCAGCGAGAGTAGCTCCATGCATCTGGGCCTGGCCAGTTGGGGGCTTGCCTTCGTTGGCGCCCAGGCACCCGCTGCCCTGCGACGCGCCGCACGGTCCTCCCACACCGAGGTGAGGATCGCAGCCATTGCTGCTCTTGGTGAGCAAATTCAGTCTCTCAATGACCAGGAAGCCCGAGAGCTGGTGATCGAGGCTCTTGGCGATTCCGCTGAACTCGTACGAGCCGAAGCCGTCATCCTGCTCGGGAAACTCCACGAGCCGACCTGGGCAACTCCTTTACTGAAACCCTTGCTCGGTGACAACTCGGCTCAGGTGCGCAAGAACACGGCCCTCTCTCTGATGAAACTAGGGGCGATTGACGCCCTACCAGATCTGGAGTCAGCTGCAGGCAGCGAAGCCAGCCCTGAAGTGAAACCCATCCTGAACCTCTCTATTCAGCAACTGAGGCAGCATCAAGAGGACAGCAAGGAAGGCTGACGCCCACGCAGATCCTCAACCCTTACCAGTGCGGAGGACACAGACTCCCGTACATACGCGTCGGTGCCCTCACAGGCTGCCAACTGGGTCAGGCAGATCGAAACATCGGGATGATCGATGTTGGCGAGGGCATTCACCGCTGCCACAGCTTGAGCCTCGTTGCTTCCCCGGCAGACTTGGATCAACAGCGGAAGGGCCTGTACCCCTACCTGGCCGAGGGCCATCACTGCTGCAATGGCCACCACAGGGGACTCGTCATCCAGGGCGGTCTTGAGGACAGCCATGGCCTCGCTATGGAATTGAAGGCCGGGGAGATTGGAGGCGATCTGGGCATAGGCCTTCACGCAACTGGCACGAACGGTGCCATCGCAGCTGGTCTGATATTTCTGTGCCAGCGGCAGCATCGCCTTCTCCCCGAAAGCACCCAGGGCTCGCACGGCAGCCCGCCGTCGAACAACGTCCTCATGATCGAGCAGGAGGATAAGACGCGGCAGGGAAGCCTCGGAGTGGTGGCGGACCATGGCCAGGAAGGCCTCGGTCTGCACGTAGGGATTGGGATGCGCGAGATCGACGAACAGCTGATCAAGCGCGGTGGCGCTGGTGGCAGGAGCCATCGAGAGGAGGCGTTGGGAGGAAGGAGTAGCCATAAACAGAAAAAAAGGGAGGCCCAAAGGCCTCCCCACTGCAGATCAGACCGACCTCAGGAGAGGGAGTTGATGGCGTAATCCAGGTAGCTCTTGAGCTCGTTGAGAGCCTGGGGGCTCATGTCGCGGGGGGAGCAGGCGCGGTCACGGGTGTAGGTGAGTGCCTCCACGTAGGCCGAGGTGGGCAGGTTGAGGGTGCGGTACACCTCACGAGCTCCTGCGATGCCCCACTCGTCGAGGGGGCCGGTGCCGCCCACCACGAGGCAGTAGTTGATCAGGCGCAGGTAGTGGCCCAGATCGCGGTAGCACTTGTCGACCTTGGTCTGGGTGCTGCCAGCTTCGCCTTGCTGCTTGAGGTAGGGGTACTTCTTAAAGCAGGCATCGCCGGCTTCACGGGTAACTTTTTCCCAACCATTCGCCAGCTTCTCAGCGGCTTCCAAGCGGGCCGCGGCGCGCTGGATGTTGCCCTGAACGGCCTCGAGGTCGTTCTGGCTGGGGAAGCGACCGGCGGCGTCAGCGGCGGTCACAACGGTGGTGACAACTGATTTCATCGAATGTTTCCTGTGTTGGAGGGTGAAAAAGTGAAAATGGACAACTCAGCCGATCAGGCGAGTGCGCTGGCCACGCGGTCAAAGTAGGAAGCAGCTTCGGCCACCAAGGCGGAGCAGTCACCCTGGATTGTTTCCATCTTGCGGAAACGGGTCTCGTCAGGATTGGTGCCGGTGGTATTGGTCTCGTTGATGTGGGCGGTGGAGGATGCCTTCATGATGGACACGGCACGAGCAGCCGACTGAAGGGGCACACCCAGAGCGATGTAGGTCTCCTTGAGGCCGTTCAGGCAGCGGTCATCCAGCACAGACGGATCACCAGCAAGGAGTGCGTAGCTGATGTAGCGCAGCACGATCTCTCCATCGCGGAGGCAAGCGGCCATGCGACGGTTGGGATAGCAGTTGCCGCCAGCCTGGATCAGACCAGTGTTCTCACAGATCATGCCAGTGACAGCATCAGAGACGATGCAGGAGGCATTGGAGGTGATGGCGTTAACGGCATCAAGCCTCTTGTTGCCCTCGGCAACGTAATTGCGAAGCGTGGCCAGTTCACCGCTGCCGATGGCAGCATTTTTGGCGTCAGCACTGATAACTGTGCGAGAAAAGGCGTCGAGCATGGGGGCAAACCCGGACTAGGGAAAAGTTGGAAGGAGCTTCGTGCATTACTCAAGCGGCTCTGATTGCTACAGGAGAAATCAGGAAACCATTGATCGCGCTAGTCCCGAGGACCGAAGCTCCATGAAGTTACGCGGAGCCCCTGGCAACCCTCCCTATTAAACGCGTCACGCAAGATTTCTTGATGCGAACCAGGCCGGCCATGCGCGCGATGGTGGCAGCCGACAAGACCCCACGCAGGAACAGGGGTCCCCAGAGTCATGACCCTGGTGCCGGGAAGAAGCAGGCCCTCACCGAAGAGCGTATTTCACATTTTCTTCTGCTTCGGATGGCGGCGGCGGGTGATCTGGCGCGCTGGTCATGGCACGCGTCAGCCGGCTTCGTACCCTGATCGGCAGGACTGCGCCACTCCATGTCAGAACCCAGCCTTCAGGAACTGAACGACTCCATCGAGGTCCTTGCCGCCTACAGGGATCGCCTAGTGGCTGATGTCACGGCCATGGGCCAGCGTCTCAAGCTCCCCCAGAAGAAGGTGGATGCCACCCTCGCCTCCCACGCCGAACTGCAGCGCATCGAGGCCGTCCTGACACAACTGCTCAGCCAACGGGACACCAGCTCTTCCACCTGATCCAACCCTGGGCTCAGCCGGCGGTGGCTGGATCAGTCGCGACACATCGCCACCGATTGTTTTCAAGAGTTTCCTTAAGGCCCTCCGGCTGATGGACGTATTCAGGGGGTGGGCACTTGTAGCGTTCAAGACTGCCCTCTTCCGCCTCCCTCCCCATGCCTGTCGCACTTGCTTCCCAATTGAGGGAGGGAACCAAAAAAGCCCACACGATGGCCGAGAACACCGGTTTTGTGAGCTGCTTCCTCAAGGGGGTGGTGGACAAGGCCAGCTACCGCACCCTGGTGGCCGACCTCTGGTATGTGTACAGCGCCATGGAAGAGGCGATCGGCAAGCTCACCTCTCATCCAGTGGTCGGGCCGATCGCCTTCGCCGAGCTCAACCGCCGCGAGGCCCTTGAGCAGGATCTCACCTTTTACTACGGAGGCGACTGGCGCCAGAAGATCCAGGCCACACCTGGAGCTCAGTCCTATGTGGCCCGTCTGCATCAGGTGGCCAAGGACGCCCCAGAGCTGCTGGTGGGCCATCACTACACCCGCTACATCGGCGATCTCTCCGGCGGCATCATTCTCAAGAACATCGCCCAGAAGGCGATGAACCTGAGCGAGCACGACGGCCTGCGCTTCTACGAGTTCGACGCCATCGCCGACGAGAAGGCGTTCAAGACCACCTACCGCGCCACCCTCGACGCACTGCCGATCGACCAGGCCACCGCTGATCGCATCGTGGCCGAGGCCAACGAGGCCTTCCACTGCAACATGAGGATGTTCCAGGAACTGGAAGGCAACCTGGTGGCGGCCATCGGAAAGGTGCTCTTCGGCTTCCTCACCCGTCGCCAGCGGGCCGGCAGCACCGAGGCTGTCGCCGCCTGATTCGATGCAGACCGCACCACCGTTGACCATGGCGGAGTTCCTGGCCGCCAGTGCCGGTACCTGGTTGACGCGCCGCGCCGTTCACCATCTCGATCATCAGGACGATGAAGCCGGCGATTCCAACCTCACAATCGAGCCATTCGAGGCCTCCGATGCGGTGGTTCAGCGGGTCTGCGACAGCCTTGGGCTGGCCTCAGCCCAAGTGGCGGGCGGAGCTCGCTTCTGGTGGGAAAGCAACCTCAAGGAGGGGAGCCGCAGTGACGAGCAGGCGGCCGTGCTGGTCGATGTGGTGGATGACCAGAATCCCCGCCAGGGATTTCTACTGCGCGACAAGGGCTACATCGAGAAGCAGCCGGTGATGAGCACCTACTCCTTTGCCGATGACGGCCTGTTGACGATTACCACCCGCTATGACACAAATGTCGGCGTGGAGCGTTGCTGGTTTGTGACCGAGGGGGTACGAATCCGTGTCAGCAGTGTGCAGTTTCTCGATGGCGTCAGCATGACAACCTATTGCACAGAGCTGCGCTGCCCCAGCACCGATCAGCTGGAAGCCATGTCTGCTAACGCCCAGAGTCGTTTCCACCTCTCCACCCCAGCGACTGGCCACTGAGGCCTGATCCTCCCCATGTTCGACTCCTTCCTCGATGAGCTCCATGCCGGGATCAAAGCCAGGGGGGCAGAGGCTCTGTCGATCCCGGACGGCTTGGCGGAATGCCGCTCTGCCAAAGGCAACAGCGTCATCCGCAGCTGGCTGTGGCACTTGCCCGGCATCCGCCGCTGGCGGGTGACCCGGCTCGATGCAGGGGACAGTCTGCAGGTGCTCAACTCAGTGGCCTATCCCGCCTTCAGCCGCGACCAGCCTCTGCTGGGGATCGATCTGCTCTGGTTCGGCACACGCCAGAAACTGGTGGCCGTGCTCGATTTCCAGCCCCTGCTTCAGACCCCGGACTATCTGGATCGGCACCTCCAGGGGCTGCATCGATTGCACGACCGGTTTCCTGATCTCAGTGGCGAGGAGACCATGCGCTCCTATGACCCGCACCAGTACTTCTCCCCCTGGCTGCTGTTCTGCCGGGGGAACGCTGAACAGGCTCAGGGAGCCTTGCCCGAAGCGTTCGGTGCCTTTCTCTCCCAGTACTGGGCCCTGCACGACAGCCCCGCCACCGGCCTTTCCCTGGAGCCTGAGGAGGTAGCCCGTCTGCAGAACGCTTACGACATCTACAGCGCCGAACGTGATCCAGCTCACGGTCTGTTCACCAGCCATTTCGGCAAGGCCTGGTCGGACCGTTTCCTGCATGAGTTTCTATTCCCCGGGAGCAGCCAGGCACCCGATCCGACCCCCGAGCTAGCCCCATGACTCCTTCCTTGCCGACCCACCCGTGCAGCCTTGATCCAGTCACCCTGCCCGGATGGAGATGGGGGCCTTTCCTGGATCACGCCGTGGAGGCCCTTCAGCCTCTGCGGCCTGAGGCCTACCCGATCGAGCCCCGTTTTCTGCGGCGTGAAGGTGTCACCGGTTCCAAAGCCCACCCCGTCGCTGTGACAACGTCCACCTGGGCGTGCAGAACTGACAAGCTCCGGCAGGTTCGGGCCGCGTGCGTGGAGGCCGGGGTGGCCGCCTCGGTGCTGAATTTCGTGGCCAATCCCTCCAGCAACTTCGATCTTCCCTTCTTCGGAGCCGATCTGGTCACTCTGCCCTCGGGCCATCTGATCGCGCTGGATCTTCAACCCGCACTCAAAAACGATCAGGCCCACACCATGCAAGTCTGGGAGCGTCTGGTGCCGCTGTGGGAGAACTGGACGAAGCTTCTGCCTTCAGGGGGGCCGATTCCATCGGAAGCGGAGCCCTACTTCTCTCCAGGGTTCCTATGGACGCGCCTTCCCCTCGGCAAGCAAGGAGATGAGCTGATCCGCTCAGCCGTTTTTCCGGCCTTCGTGGCCTACTTCGATCTCTATCTCCAGCTGGTGGCGGAAGCCACTCCTGTGGAGGAGAAGCGCTGCGAAGAACTGCTGGCAGGCCAGCAGCGCTATGTGGCCTACCGGGCCGAGAAGGACCCAGCACGGGGCATGCTCACCCGTTTCCACGGGGCCGAGTGGACTGAGGCCTACATCCACGGGGTGCTCTTCGACCTCTGAGGTCAGCCCTGCCGGCAGAAAGGGGCGGCCGTGTCAGCCCCCACATCCCACCCATGCGATTGCGGGATCGTTTGTCTGGTTCGGGCTCGATCGCTCAATGGCTGCATCCCCGTAGCCCTATCACCGGGACAGGACTTCACTTCGGGCATGCTCCTTGGCCTGATGCACCACCGCCAGGGCATGCCATGAGCCTGTTCGCGGGTCAGGCCACTCCTCGCAGCGGCGTCCCAGCAAGTGGTGTAACTCAGGAGGATCAGCCCCGGCGTAGCCGGGGCTGACGGCTCACCTCCCTCAGATTTCAGCTGTGGCAATGGGTGGGCCGGTCTGTGACCCTGTTCGGAGA
>NZ_JAYGIA010000071.1:0-41149 GCF_034931165.1 Synechococcus sp. BA-124 BA4
CCTCCAACCGCCCCGTCATGGAGTGGGGCGAGGTGTTCGGTGATCAGGTCGTCGCCACCGCGATCCTCGATCGGCTGCTGCACCACAGCCATGTGCTGACCGTGCGGGGCGACAGCTACCGCCTGCGTGAGAAACGCCGCTCCGGTCTGATCAAGAGCAGCAGTGCGGTGAGGACCATCCCCGCCACCGGGGAGGAAGGGAGCCCATGAGCATCCCGCCCCTCCCCCTCCACCCCCATTCCCAACGACTGATGAGCAAGACCAACCGACGCCGGCCACGGCGTCAACAAGCCGGTGCTACAGCCTCACAGAGTGGGCCAGATTTCGTGTCGCCGGAGGACCAATTCCGGATGTCGCTTGACAGCTGCTGCCCATCTATCGCTCCACTACGCCGATCCCGGCAGGGATGCAACTGCTGGTGCCGGGTTATCTGCCCTCCACGCCCTTACCTGCTGGGGAGTGGATCTACCTGCCAGCCCGGCGCTCAGGGGGCGTGGCGGATGACCTTGCCGATCTGCCATCGGCAGGGGCCTGACTGCAGCTGACGGTTAGTGCGGACACCAGATCGCGGCCGTGCTGTCGCCCAGGGCGCACGTGCGGCCGCGGAGATGCTCCATCGCCACCCAGGCGCAGACCAGGGCATCGAGGCTGTCTTCCAGGGGTTTGAGCTCCGTCAGCGTCGCCACCGCTGCGGGCTGCGGCAGGGGCTGGTTGATGGCCCCGATCTGCTGCTGCAGCGCGTTTTGAATGCGCTGGAAGTTGGCCAGGAGCTTCTCGATCCGCTGCCGGATTGAGGCAGCAGGCCAGTAGCGAGAGGAGCGGCTGACCTTGTACTCCAGTCGGTAGTCGAGACCCAGCAGGGCGAGCAGGGCCACATGGGGATAGACCTCCAGCACCCCACCAGAGCCATGGCGAGGCGTTGCCGTGGTTTGCAGGGGGTGGCCCAGCTGCTCCAGCTCTGAGCGCAGCCCATCCGCCAGGGCCCCGGGTCTGGCGGTGGTGGGGCTGTGCACCGCGCAGCCCCGGCTGCCGTACTGGATGGAGACCTGCTGATCGGCATTGCGGCGGCCGCCGATGGGCTCGGTGGAGAGGGGCATGTCGATGGCGATCAGATCCACCGGCCGGCCCGCCAGGCGGGCGCTGGCACGCAGCAGTGTCCCCATCTCGGGTGTGCTGCCGCGGTGGCGTGCCTCCCAATCCACCGGGTGGCCCTCGGCGCAGGCCAGAAAGCTGGCGTAACTGGGTGCCACCGCCAGGCAATGCCAGCGCTGACCCTGCTCCTGCACCAGCGCCACCCCGCTGGGCTGATGGGCCGTCCAGGCGGCATCGATGCCCAGCACGGTGCGGCTCATGCCGCTTCCAGACCCAGATGATCGACGTAGGGCTGAAAGTCGCGGTCGCTGAACAGCAGCGGCAGGTTGGCCTCAATGCAGGCGGTGGCGATGATCCCGTCGATCGTCTTGCGCACCGTGATTCCCTGGCGGCGCAGCGTTCTGTAATTCTCTGCTGCCTTCCAGGCGTTGCTGCCACCAAGCATCGGCAGCAGAGCCAAGGAGCGGAACAGTTGCCGGGCGGTGGCCACGTCGCGCTCGCTGCGGAAGCCCTGCATCACCTCCACCAGGATCAGATCGCCGATCGCCAGCGGTGTCACCCCGAGCCATCCATCCAGCCGCTCCACCTCGGGGGTGCTCACCCCATTGAAGAAGTCGATCCAGACCGAGGAATCGACCACGATCACGGCTGATGCTCGGCCGTCTCCATCCCGGCATCGAGCCGTTGGGCGTCCAGATCGCCATCCCAGGCCAAGCGGCCGCGGAAGGAACGGATCTGGGCCTGCTGCTGCAGCTTGACCAGCGTGCGCAGACCGAGCTCCACCGCTTCTCGCTTGCTGCGGGCACCGCTGGCCTGCATGGCCTGCTTCATCAGGGCGTCGTCGATGACGATGTTGGTGCGCATGGGACCCATGGGCGATATGTAAAGCGTAGGGCGGCTATACACATCCGGGATCGGGCCGGCTGGCAACAGGAAGAGCGAGCGCAGCCCGGACGGGGCGCCCGCAGCACCACAGCCGTGATGGGTGATGCCCTCCTCCTTCTTCTCCTCTGATTCCAGCGTCGCCAACAGCGGCGCTGCTCCAGGTCCCATGGTCCCTCCTGGCCGATGGCAGACCTACCGCCAACAGCAGCAGCAACCCAACCAGGGCCCTACGGGCTCAGCTCCACCTGCCACCGACCCTGACCTGCTCGACAGCGACGGCGCTGCTGACGCTGGTCTGGATGCTGCCGACGGCGACGACACCCTCGACCTCTCCCTGCCACAGGACTCCAGCCCCAGCGACAACGACGACCCCCCTGCCGCTGCTCCCAGCAGTGCTGATCCCCTGCGCGCCGAGCGCCGCCGCAGCAACCAGCTCGAGAAGGAGCTGCGCAAAGCCCGCGCCCAGCTCTCGCGTTTCTCCGAGATCAACCCGGATGAGTACGCCCGCCTGCAGGACGCCGAGCGCAAGCGCGAGGAGTTCGAACGCCAGGTGGGCGAGCGCGAACGCCAGCTCAATGAGGCCAACCTGCGCCGGGTGCGCAGTGTGGAAAAAGAACGCGACGAGGCCCGCTCCCAGGTGCAGAACCTGCGCAAGGAGCGCTTGATGGAGCGCCTGTTCTCCGAGGCCGAGGGCCGCGTCGGCGGCGATGAGCGGGGCACGTTCTTTGACACCTTCGTGACGCTGTGCGGTGGCCACTTCCAGCTCGGCGAGGTGGACGGCCGCGAGCGGCTGCTGCCGGTGGATGGCAAGGGCCAACCCCTCACCGCCGATGGCGTGGCCCTCAGCGACGGGGACTACATGGAGGAGCTGCGCCGCCACCCGGTGTACAGCTTCCTGTTCCAGCAACGCAGCGGCCTCTACTCCGCTGCGGTGCCTGAAACGGGCCATGAGCACGGCGGAGCGGTGAACCTGCAGACCCTGAGTACGGCCGAGCTCTATCTGGAGGCCGTCAAGGGCACCACGCCCAGGGCTGCTGCACCGCGGCGCTGATCACCCTGCCGGTAGCGCGATGGCCTGGTATCTGGTGTTCTGGCGCAACCGATCCACCGCCACGGTGGTGCCGGCCGCCAGCGCCAGCCAGGCCCGCTCCCGTGCCCAGCGCCGACACAAGAAGGGCTATGGGTCGATCGTGGCTGCACGCCGCGCCAATTCAGAGGACTCTCGTCTGATTCGCCGCGGCGTCTGGGTGCGGCGGCGGCGAGATGGCTCCAGCCCTCAGTTCAGCAGCAGCGGCCATAGGACTGCAGCACGGCGCCACCGCAGCCGCTACCGCTCCTGGCTGTAGCTCACGGCTGCAAGCCCCGGCTGTAGGCCAGCCGCACGGGCGACCGTGGGCGACCGTCCCTACCCGCGCCATCCACCAGCGGAGCGGGCACTGCGGCTGGAGAAGCGAGCGCAGCGGGCGGTCGTTCCCCTGGCTGCTGGAGGGCTACCGGTTGCATGCTTCGCAGTCAGCTGTCAGTCGAGCCCACCCGAACCCAGCGAAATCAATCGAACAAAAGAACAATCAAATTGTATTCAACAAGGCGGTATATAGGGTGAACTCGCTGAAACGTAGCCAACGTGCTTGCGAAATCTCCCAAATTCTGGAGATTGAATTATTCACCTGAGACAGTCACGCTGCAGCATTCATGGCATCCGTCGCGCCTCTCCCAACGCTCCAGATCAGAAGCGGTACGACGGAACGGCGAGCTCCATCACTCTCTGAGTAACTTGCAGAAGATGAGCCGACGTTCGTAGCAGCCATGCCAGACGAGACCATGCCCGGCGGAAGGCCATCCCATGTCGTCGTCATCGGAGCCGGATGGGCTGGTTGGGGCGCAGCCAAGGCACTCTGTGAAGCCGGTATTCGTGTCACCTTGATTGATGGGATGCCCGATCCAACAGGCAGTACACCAATCACAACCAAAAGCGGCAAACCTTTCGAAGCAGGCACCAGAGGTTTTTGGAAAGACTATCCCAACATCAATGCCCTAACCGATGAACTCGGCGCTGGTGATATCTTCACTGACTTCACAACCAGTGCCTTCTGGTCTCCCGATGGGTTAGAAGCAACAGCGCCTGTCTTTGGAGAGGCACCCCAATGGCCAAGTCCCCTTGGCCAGATGGTGGCGACAATCACCAACTTCACACGACTACCCATTCAAGACCGGCTCAGCATTGCAGGGCTTCTCTATGCGATGCTTGACCTCTATCGCAGCGACAAGACTTTCCAGAGGTACGACGATCTCGATGCGCAATCACTCTTTGTCAAGCTCGGCATCAGCGATCGGCTCATCAATGAGTTCCTGCGCCCCACCTTGCTGGTTGGCTTGTTCAAGCCGCCCGAAGAGCTTTCGGCCGCGGTCACCATGGAGCTCCTCTATTACTACGCCCTGGCCCACCAAGACTCTTTTGATGTCCGTTGGATCAAGTCGAAAAGCATCGCTGAACATCTGTTTTCGCCTCTGAGTCGAAGGCTGATCTCCCGCCATCATCTGCAGGTTCTTGGGGGAACGTTGGTGAGACGGGTGAATGTGTCGTCTGACTCGCGGCGGGTCAGCTCGGTTGAGGTGAAGAACGTGGCTACCAATGCAGTTCAGGTGATTGACGAGGTGGATGCTCTGGTCTTGGCCGTTGGTGCAAAAGGGCTCAAGTCTCTGATGGCTCAATCTCCAGAACTCAGCAAGGCAGCACCACAGCTTGTTGGCGCTGCTTCGCTTGGTTCCATCGATGTCGTGTCAGCACGTCTATGGCTGGATCGTTATGTTCCAATCGCTTACCCAGTCAACGTGTTCTCCCGCTTCGAATCACTGAAGGGCTCTGGGGGCACTTTTTTCATGCTGGATCAGCTGCACAAGGATGCTCAACAGACTCTCTGGGGTGATGAGCGGCCCCAGGGCTCCGTGGTCGCCAGCGACTTTTACAACGCATCGGCTATCGCAGCGATGAGCGATCAGGAGATCATCGATCGGCTCACGCGCGACCTGCTTCCCATCGCTCATCCAGAATTCACCAATGCCAGGGTGGTTGATTCCGAGGTACGGCGCTATCCAGGCTCGGTGTCGCTCTTTTCTCCGGGCAGCTTTAGAAAACGGCCACCCTTGGAAACCTCAGTGGAGTCGATCGTCTGCGCTGGCGACTGGGTGCGGATGGGCGACAAAGAACATGGAGCCAAGGGCCTGTGTCAGGAACGAGCCTATGTGTGCGGGCTGGAGGCAGGGAACTCGCTGATCAGGCGCAAGATTGTCAACGGTGCCGATCAGTCGCATCCCGTTCTCCCTATTCGGGCAGACGAGCCACAAGTCGTTCTAGGCCGTGCTCTCAACAAGCTCGTGATGGATCCAATCGAAGCCCTTGGTCTGAAACTGCCGTGGTTCAACTCCTAACGAGTGCTGGACTGACGGCTGACCTCATCCAGGGTCCTCTCGCTGGGAGTCCCCCGCTCGTGGAGCAGCGGCTCGATGCGGAAGTTGAGGTCACTCACAATCTTGTATTGCCGCCTGGGTTCCCGTGTCCACACCAGCCAGGTGAAGTTGAGAGCACTGTCTGACAGTGCTGATTCCCGGCAACTCGGGCACGGAGTCGGTGCTGCGGCTTGCGCTGCGCCGGGTTCTGGCGGTGCTGGTTTTGCCGGTGCTGCACTTGCGCGGGCGGCGGCTGGTTCTGGTGGCCATGGCCTCGCTGGGCTTACTGCGGCTCTTGCCAGCCCTGCTGCAAAGGCCCGGCCACCAACCGGCAGCCGGGCCTGACCCCCCTGGCTCAGCAGACCGAGACTGTGCAGCCGGGGGTGCCCTGCAGCTTGCGGGCAAAGGCGAACGCCTTCTCAGCAGGGATCAGCCGCATCTTCTTGACGGGCTTGCCGCGGCGGCCCAAGAACTCGACCTCACAGGGGGTGGTGCCGAGCTTCTGGACTCCTGGCTGATAGCGGTGAACCACAAGCAGGCGGACTTCGCAGACGGGGCCTTGGGGAGTGGCCATGGCTGGGGTGGAGCGGAGAACACCGACCAGACGCCCCGCAGGCGCAGTGCTGGCCAGGGGCGAGCCCAGCGAGCCCGCGTCAGCCCTGGCCAGCGCAAGCCGGAGGGGCATGCTGCGGAGGGGTTTTGCTCCGCCCAGCCAGGCACGTCCCACGGGCATGGATGCAACTCCGTGCTGAACGCCCACCGCGCCCGAGCCGTGGAGCTGCTGCGCCAACCCTGGGATCGAGAGACAGGCAAGGGGGCCGCAGCTGCAGCCCCCAATCCATGGCGCTCAGGCCATCTGCAGCTTCTGCACAGACAGTGGCTGGCGCTGCAGCTCGAGCTCACAGCGCTGCAGCAGCTCCTGCTGGGCCAGGAGCCGCTCATCCAGCTCATCCACCCGTGCCAGACACTGCTGGATCGCCGGAATCACCTCCTCCTCCAGCAGGGTGATCTCTTCTTCTCCATAGGGCTGCTCGATCCAGGTGCGGCGCAGCGGCAGCCCACGACGACGCAGCAGGATCTCCTCCACCGAGCGCAGCGTTGATTCGAGCAGCAGGAACGGATCCTCTTCTGGCCTGCAGAACGGGGAGGTGGCAGCGGCACTGCCTGCAGAGAGCGTGGCCATGACGATCGGCGCCCAAACGGCGCAGCGACGGGACCGATCCCAGCGGAGGCGCGGCCGCAGGACGGGCCTCAGACTGGAGAGGCCCGGAGCAAGCCCTCCTCCCGCTCCCAGGCGTTACCGATCCATACGCGTCAGCGCTGCTCCGCCCAGCAGCGCCAGCAGCAGCTTGAGGGTGGAATCAAAGCCGCCCTGCAGCTGCTCCAACGTGCCGGGGCAGATCTGCCCGATCGATCGCCCCTCCAGCGCCCGCTGGCCGCAGACCCCAGCGGCGAGGGAATTGATCAGCAGCTGGGTGCCGATCACCACCGCCAGGATCTTGAAGACGAACCGTTCGCGGTCGAACGGCGGCTTGGGCGGTCGGGCCAGTGGGCCTGAGTCCATTGCTGCTCTTCCCTCGCGATCAGGCCCCAGCCGGTGGAAGCACCAGAGCCGCCGTCACTTTTTTTCCTGGAACACCCCCACATAGACGGTGCCCTGCCGACAGAGGGGCAGCACCTTGTCGCGCAGATCGGCGTTATGGAGCCGGATGCAACCGAGGGTGGGGTGCAGGGGTTGCTGCGGTGCCCAGGCGCCGGGCCAGCCACAGGCCGAGCCGCCGCCGTGGAGCATGATCCCGGCCCGACCATGGGCCACCTCCTGGCCCTCCAGCTCTTCCATGTCGAAGGAATACCAGCCGTAGCCCATGGCGGTGTCGCTGCAGGGCGGGTTGGGGTACTGCTCGTAGTCGGCATACAGCTGCCCCAGTCGGTAGAGCCCAGGCGGGGTGTCGGTGCTGTTCTGGGTCCAGTCGGTGTCGCTCCCCTGGCCGCGGGCCAGGCAGGGGATCTTCCAGAGGAAGGCCCCGGTGTAGTCGTAGGCCTCCATGTCCTCGTCCCGGTCGTTCACCAGCAGATAGGAATCCCCGGGCTGGACGGGTGCTGCCAGCTGCGGGCCGGCCATGCCGGCCTCCTCTGAACCGCGGGGATCCAGACCACCGGCAGGAGCTGCTGGGACCGGGGGCGCAGCGGGTTTTTGGCTGAAGGTGAGCGCCCAGGGGGCCTGCTCATCGAGGACGGCCTCGCTGCCAGGCAGGCCAGCGATCACGGCATGGAGGGTCCAGACGCCGGAAACCTGCTGGGGTTCACCGAGGAACGCTTCAAAGCGGTCCTGGAACCGCTCGGGTGTCATGGGGCTGGCCATGGGCGTGGTGCTGCTGAGCCCTGTTGCCAGTGGTCGCTTCGGAGCGCCGGCTGCGGGCAACAAGAGAGCGCCCCAGCCGCAGCCGGGGCCGCCCCTTCAGAAGGGCAGCTCGCTTTCGGGGAAGGAGCTCACCCGGTGAGGATTGAGGAGCTGGCGATCGAAGAGCAGATCAGCGCAGAGCCGCTCGAGCCGCTCCAGAGGAGCAGGGCGGTGGGCCGAGGCCTCCTCGCACAGGAACTCCAGGGTGCGGGAGCTCAGGAGCTGGAAGGTGCGGATCCGGGATGCGGAAGCCATGGCAGGCGTAGCGAAGACCCCGAAGCAGGCCGGGCGGGGTCAAGGGGCAGCCACCGCTGCAATGCGGAGCGCAGCGCAGCCAACGCACCAGTCCGGCTGACTCGCGCAGCCCTTGAGGCCGCCCGGACCATGAGGAGGGCTGCGCTTAGCCGATCCACTGAGCGCCGGTGGGGAAGAGCCGCAGCCTGCCTGACGATTCGAGCGCATGCCCCAGCCGCGGCGGCGGCCATGAAGCGAATACCTGTCACTAACCGCTTCATCGGATGAAGCGATTAGGCTGCGGTGATGGCTTCATCCTGGATCTGGCAGCAGCCCGACTGGCCCCAGTTCCGCTGGAAGAGCTCCGCTCTGGATCCTCTGCTGGAGCAGGCCCGCTCTGCACGCCAGGAGCTGCTGAGCCGGCTGGAGACGCTGGAGCCCCCGCTCGATCGGGAAGCGATCTCCGCCTTGCTGGGTCGGGAGAGCCTGGGCACGGCCGCCATCGAAGGCGAGCTGCTGGATCCCGGCCAGGTGCGCTCCTCGATCGCGCGCCGGCTGCACCTTCCCCTGGCCGAGGGGCAGCCGGCCGCCAGCGCCCAGGTGGAGGGCCTGCTGGATGTGTTGCTGGAGGCCACCAGCACCCTGGAGGCGCCCCTCACCCTGGCCACGCTGAACCACTGGCACCAGCGCCTGTTCGCCGCTGGCCCCGATGGACTGCGCGCCATTCGGATCGGTGGGCTGCGCGATGAGGCCCCGATGCAGGTGCTCTCCGGCGCCATTGGCCGTGATCGCCTGCACTTTGAGGCGCCGCCCCGAGACCAGCTCGAGGAGCAGCTGGAGGCCTTCCTGGATTGGGTCGCCTCCCCCCCTGCGCAGCTGGACGGGCTGTTGCGCGCCGGCCTGGCCCACCTCTGGTTTCTCACCCTCCACCCCTACCAAGACGGCAACGGCCGCCTCGCCCGTGCCATCACCGATCGGCTGCTGGCCCAGGACTGCAGAGCCCAGAGCCAACAGGCGTTAGCTGCCTGCGCCCTTTGCATCTCCGCCCAGATCCTGCGGGAGCGGGAGGGCTATTACACGGCACTGGAGCGCTGCCAGCGGGGAGATTTGGATGTCACGAGCTGGCTGAGCTGGTTCCTGGAGCAACTCACGGCAGCGGCGGCCACCAATGGCGCCGTGATCGATGCGGTGCGGCGCAAGGCGGCCTTCTGGTGGAGCCACCGGCACAGCGGCTTCAACAGCCGCCAGCAGAAACTGCTCAATCGCTTGCTGGATGCCGAACCGGAGGGGTTCACGGGCGGCATGACACTGCGCAAGGCCATCGGCCTCACCAAGGTGAGCCGCGCCACGGCCTGGCGCGATCTGGCCGAGCTGGTGGAGCAACAAGCAATCGAGCCGATCGGCGAAGGCCGCAGCCGCGCCTATCGCCTCCATTGGCCAGGCGGGCCCTCACCAGGAGATGGCGCGTAAGCCGGGAGCAGCTCCAGGGAGCGCAAGCTCAGCAAAAGGGAGGCGCAGATCAGAGCTGCGGAAACGGACAAGGCGGATCGGGCAGGCAGGACGCGACCACTCCGCCTCGGTGCTGCCGGGATCAGGCCTCTGCGTTGGCCTGCGGCCGGATCTCCACCCAGGGTTCACCGGTGCGCAACAGCTCCAGCGCTGGCAGCAGGGTCGTGCTCAACACCTGCTGCAGTGCGGCATTGCTGCTGTTCCCCAGCCGCAGCCAGATCACCTGGGGAGGAGGGCTCTGCTCATCCAGCAGGCGGATGAAGTCCCGGTCTTTGGTCATCACCACCGCCTCAGCGGCCCGTGCCTGGCGAAAGATCTCCGGATCGCTGGCATCCCGCAACCCGATCTCCCGCACAGGGACGGCATCCACTCCCCATGGCTGCGCACCGATCCAGAGGGCCAGGGCTGGCGGCAGCTGGGCATCCAGCCAGAGCCTCATCCCACCAACACTGGATGGTCGATCTCCCGGGCTGCGTAATCCAGTGCCGCACTGAGATCCTCCGGCTCCAGATCCGGGTAGTCGGCAAGGATCTGCTCGCTGCTCAGCCCAGCGGCATAGAGCTCCAGGACATCCCGCACGCGAATGCGCATGCCGCGGATGCAGGGCTTACCGCCGCACTGCTCCGGGTTGTGGGTGATACGGGATGGCGCCATGGGTTCAGGCTAAGCGGCTTCTTTGGCTGCTGATCACGCCACCAGGGCAACGACCTGGCAACAGCTGCTGTTGTCACTGGGGCGAGGCCCCGGGAGCGTGCCCTTGGGCCTGACCTTGATCGAGGCGCAGAAATACGCCCGCCGCGCCGAACAGCTGGCGGTGCTCAAGACCTTTGCGGAGGGGGAGCTGCTGCGCCGCCTGCCCTTCCGCAACCTCGTCGGTGGCTCCCTGAGCTTCCCGGCGGAAACCAAGTTGCCCCGCGTGGGTTTTCGGGCCGTCAACGAGGGCTACCGCCAGAGCTATGGGGTGATCAACTCCGATTCGGAGTTCGTGCACCTGTTCGGCGGCGACCTGGATGTGGACCGCTCGATCGTGGACCTGCAGGGCCCCGAGGCCCGCGCTGCCCAGACCGAGATGAAGGTGCGCTCCATGCGCCTCACCCTGGAGGCGGCGATCATCAATGGCGACGACACCTTTGACCCGCGGGCCTTCAACGGGCTGAGCAAGCGCCTGGTGCCCGGCGAGGACCAAACGATCGACAACGGCGGCAGCACGCTCAACCTGCTGGCGCTGGAGGCGTTGACCGACAGCGTCATCGGCTACGGCGGCGACAAGGTGCTGATCGGCAGCAAGGCGGCCCGCCGCCAGATCAGCACTGCCTCCCGCCAGGCCGGCGGCGACCTCTACGAGGTGATCGACGGTCGCCACTATTTCGAGGGGATCGAGATCCTGCTGGTGGAGGAGGACGCCGAGGGCAACGCCGTGCTCGGCTACGACGAACCGGGGGACACCACCTCGATCTACTGCTGCGTTCTCGGTGATGCCGCCGTCTGCGGTCTGCAGGGCCCGTTCGAGGGTCGCTACGGCATCTCGGTGCGGGACTTCGGGGAGGTGCACGACGCGCCGGTGTTCCGCACGCGGGTGGATTGGTACGTGGGTTTTGCCGTGTGCAACCGCAAGGCGGCGGCCCGCCTGTTCAACGTCGCCCCCATGCCGCTGGTGCTGCCCTGAACCCTTCATCCCATCCCTTCCGGAGACCCTTCCATGACCTCTCAAGCCACCCGGCTGCTCGATGCCCAGACGGTGCTCGTCGGCTGGATCAACCACTCCGCCACCGACTGCTACGAACACACCCGCAGCAGCGGTGATGTCGTCAACCTCGGCACCGATCTCGATGCCACCAGCTCCTTTGTGCTGGTGGCCTCCCACCCCGGCCACAGCGAGGCCGTGACCGTGACGCTGGAGCTGGCGCCGCTGCTGGCCGATGGCAACGCCGGCAGCTGGATCACCGCCGCGGCCGTCGCCATCCCCGCCGCTGGCGGCAAGGTGGAGGCGATCATCAGCGGCGCCGCCCTGCTGATCAACCCGGCCGACAGCGCGCTGATCACCCCGCCCTGCCTGCGATTGGCGCGGGCGACGGTCTCTCCCGCCACGCCGGTGGGGATGACCGTGGCGCTCACCGCCAACCAGGGGCTGTGAGGTGAGCGCCATGAGCAACCCACTCGACACCCTCAATGTGGCGGCGGAGGCTGAGGCCCTGCCGCTGGAGCTGCTGCAGCCCCTCGACAGCAACAACCCCTCCTCCACGCCTGTTCGCCTCTCGGGCCCGGAGCAGCGGCTCACCGTCACCCCGGATCCGGGTGTGGGCGATGCATCGCTGTTGCCTCCCAGCCAGCTGCTGATCGGCAAGGACGGCGTGACCCGCTCGATCTGGCCGGTGCACCTGGCCGGCTGGCAGGCCCTGGGCTGGCAGTTGCTCAGCCCCGCCAGTGGCGGCGATGAGCCGGGCCCGGTGGATATCGGCGACAACACGCCGGAACCGGAGCTGGTGGACTCGCTCGACCTCGAGCCGGAGCAACCGGCAGCGACGGAGACCGCCCCGGCACCAGATGAGCCCACTTCTGCCGACGACCCGCTGGAGACCACCACCGATGGTGGCGAGGCCCTGCTGGTGAGCGAGCGCACCGACTTCCAGGCGATGACCAAGGCCCAGATCGTGGAGTTCTGCTCCACCGTCTACGGCGTGGAGCTCGATGGCAGCCAGACCAAGGCCGAGCTGGTGGAGCAGGCCATGGCGATGGAAGCCCAGGCCAGTGCATCGGGCACTGCCAGCGGCAGCAACGAGGGCATCAACGATGCCGCCGATCTCGCGGCCCTGGAGCTGGGGAGTGCCCTGCTCTGATCCCAGCAGCCAGCGCTGCCCCGGCCAGCGCATTCCTGGCTGGGGGCTGGCAACAGCTCAGCAGCACTGCCCTGGCGCCGATGGCCACTCCCGATCCGGCTGTGCTGGCCGAGCTGACGGCCCAGTGCCGCAGCAGCAGTCGGCCGCAGGGGGTGATTTTCCTGGGACAGGCCCAGCTGCAGGACGGCGGCACCCCTGAACCGCCGCCCACCGGTGGTATCACGGCACTGCAGGCACTGGCGCCGCTGCTCAGTGCCACTGCTGGCGAGGGAGTGGTGGTGATCGCGCTGGACCTGCGCCTGCTCAATCCCCTGCCGCCTTGATCGTTCCGCTCAACCGCCTTCCCCTTCTGTACTGATCGCCATGGCCACCACCACCGAGAGCCGCACCGCCGGCCGTTCCCTGCCCCAGCCCACCGACCTGCTGCTGGTGCAGCGCGGCAGCACGCCCTACCGGGCCACTGCCGAGGAGGTCAAGGCGTTCATGCTCACCCCGGCCACCGCGGCGGCGATCGGTGCGATCAAGCCCGGCACCAACCTCTCGGTGGATGGCGACGGCACCCTCCATGCCGCCATCCCTGGCGCGCTCACCTACAGGGGCGCGATCGACCCCACCACCACCGAGGCCCCGGCTGGGGCTGAGGCGGGGGATGTGTACCTCGCCAGCAGCGGTGGCCCTGCCCTGGCCAGCTGGAGCGGCATCGCCGGCCAGGACATCGCCCAGGGGGATCTGCTGCTGTTTGACGGCAGCAACTGGAGCGCCAACGCCGCCCTGGGGCCCGATGGCGCCGGCGTGATCCGCATCCAGGTGGTCGCACCGCTGGCCGTCGATGAGAGCGATCCCGCCCAGCCGCTGCTGAGCGTTGCCCTGGCCACCTCTGATACTGCCGGCGTTGTGCAGCTGGCCGACCCATTGGCGCTGGCAGACGGCACGCCCGGGCGGGTGGTGGATGCGGCCCAGCTGCAGGCAGCGATGGCCACCGCCCAGCCGGCCGGCGACTACATGCCGCTGGACCTGAGCACCCTGCCGGCCCTGCCCTGATCGCCGCAGCTGATGACCCTCCAACCAGGCGACCTGCTGGCGATCACCCGCCCCGCTGGGCCCCAGGCCGGCACCTACCAGCTGCCGGCAGCGGCGATGGCAGACCTCCTGAGCCCGCCGCCGGTGCTGGGAATCAGCGGCGTGCTCTGGTCGACCGTGCGCTCGCCTGCGGACAACAGCTGGCAGGCGATCTGCTGGTCGCCGGAGCTGGGGCTCTACGCCGGCGTAGCGGGTAGCGGCAGCGGCAACCGGGTAATGACCTCAAGCGATGGCATCCGTTGGAGCACCCAACCGGCTGCCGCCGATCAGAACTGGGTGGCGCTCTGCTGGGCCGCGGAGCTGGGGCTGTTTGTCGCCGTCAGCGACAGCGGCACTGGCCAGCGGGTAATGACCTCACCGGATGGCAGCAGCTGGACCATGCGCCAGACGCCTGCCAACAACACCTGGACTTCGATCTGCTGGGCACCAGAGCTGGGCCTGTTGGTGGCGGTCGCCAGCAGTGGTACGGGCAACCGGGTGATGACCAGCAGCGATGGCCTCACCTGGACAGCCGGCCCGGCTGCCGCCGATCAGGAGTGGCGATCGGTCTGCTGGGCGCCCCAACTGGGGCTGTTTGTAGCGGTGAGCAGCACGGGCGCCGGGCAGCGGGTGATGACCTCCAGCGATGGCCGCAGCTGGAGCCTGCGCAGCACCCCAGCAGACGTGAACTGGATGGCGCTCTGCTGGGCGACGGAGTTGGGCCTGCTGGTGGCGGTGAGCAGCAGTGGCAAGGGGAACCGGGTGATGACCTCCCCGGATGGCATCAGCTGGAGCAGCCGCAGCTCGGCGGCCGACAACGCCTGGACCTCCCTCTGCTCGGCGCCGGAGCGGGAGCTGTTGGTGGCGGTGAGCAGCAGCGGCACCGGCAACCGGATCATGACCAGCGTCGATGGTCTCAACTGGACGGTGCGCAGCTCCCCGGCTGATCTGGGCTGGCGCTCGCTTTGCTGGTCGCCCCAGCACAGGCAGTTTGCGGCGGTGAGCAACAGCGGCTCTGGCAACCGGGTGATGGTGAGTCCTTGACCCATGCCTGACACCACGACACCCCTGCCGGCGATTGGCTCGCGTTGCTGGCGCGACCAGATCAGCTCAGAGACCGGCGCCACTGTGCTCAGCCTTGCAGCCGAGACGCCCGAGGACGATCCGATGGTGGAGCTGGCCTACGACGAGGGCAGCAGCGGTTGGTGGCCGCTCTCCACGTTGGTGTTTGAGCAGGCCTGAGCCGAGCGGCCTCAGCCCGCCCCCACCAGCTGATGGCGCAGGGCGGCGAGGGCCTTCTTCTGGGCCCGCTGCACGGCCATCGGGCTGATCTGAAGCTGCGCCGCAGCGGCTCGCAGGGACAGCCCCTCGAGGACGGTGAGCCGCAGGGCCGTGGCCGGGGCCGCCGGCAGCTGATCGACCAGCTGCTCCAGCGCCAGGCCATTCACGGCCTCGCCCCAGGCCGGCTCGGCATCAGGCGCTGCCAGCTGATCGAGCATGCAGGGCTCGCCATCGGATGTGGCATCGAGGCTGATGTGCCCCAGCGGGCAGGTGCCCTTCTCATGCTCTCGGCGGGAGATGCGCACGAGGCGGACACGATCGCGGAGGTGGTGCTGCAGGGCCCCGGTGATGCAGCGACGCAGATAGGGCCCAGCGGGCTCGCCTGCTCTGCAGCGGGGAGCGGAGCGAACCAGGGCTTCACGGGCCACCTGGATCAGATCCTCCCGCTCCACCAGCGGGAACAGGAGCCTGGCGGCGGCCGAGGCAATGGCATCAGCCAGAGGCAGGTGCTCCAGCACCAGAGCATCGCGGGCCCGCAGGGCAGAACGGCCGAGAGGCTGGGACTGCTGCTGGCGGCGGCGGGGGGAAGCGGAGGAAGCCATCTGGGAGACGGCGGAGAACCCCACCCCCACCGGCCGGCCGCAACGGCGAGACAAGGACGCCCCCCTGGGGGCGCCTGGCCCGATCCTTGACGCGGCGTGAGGACCGGCCGAGGGATGCGGCGGGTGTGCTCTGGCCCGGTGGCAACTCACTCCCCCACGCATGAGCAGCAGCACCATCCGCAGTCTTCCTGGCTCATGGTCAGAAAGTCCTGGGCCTGAATGCTGGAGATCTCCGCTGAGAGAGGGCCCTCCGCCCCCACTATGGCGGCAGCGCCTCCAGCTCAAGATCCAGCGGCGGCTCATTTCGGCCGAGCACCGCACCGACAGCCTCAGCGCCTTCTTCGGTAACTGAGGCGGGAGCTACACCGGTGACCACACGAGCTGCTACCTCGAACTCTGCACCCACCTGGGCGTGATCGCCACCCGCAGCACTGCGGCGTGGCCCACAAGAACGGCGAGATCGAGGGGCGAACCGGCACTGGAAACACCGGCTGGCCGATGAAATCCAACACTGTGAGGCAGCTCTTGCCGGTTTCAGGCGACAACCGCAGGCCCCGGCCCAGCTGCTGCGGGAACACCACCGCGCTCTCGGTGGGACGCAGCAGCAGCACGGTGTCGATCGAGGGGATGTCGAGGCCTTCGTTGAACAGGTCGACGGCGAAGAGGATCTGCAGCTCGCCGGTGTGGAGGCGGCGCAGGGCTTCGCGGCGCTCTTCAGCGGGGGTGGCTGAGTCGAGCTGTTCGGTGACGAGACGAGGCGCCGCGAGGCGTGCGGCCATGAATGATGCGATAAGCGGCTTAGCAATGTGCTGCCATGACAGATAGTCATGGATAACCTCGGTTAAGCGGACGGGGCTTGATGTTCAAGGACTATGCAGGCGTCGAGATCCTCGCAAAAGAAGCCATTCGAGCTGAACATTTCGCCACATCTGACTTGCTATTTGCAAAGCCCGATGACATTGCTGGGGAAGTTCTGGCATGGATGACCGGGAACGACTTTGATATTGTGCCAGTTAGAGGCAATGTCGATCGCGGATTTATACGCAAAGAAGCCCTTCGGGAAATCGACCGGCAATCTCGCATCAGAGATATAATTCAACCACTTGACGAAGCTCTGATCTTCACACCATTGCTTCCCCTCGAGGACGCGCTCTTTCAACTTGCAGAGAACGGGTGGTTCTTCCTCGAAGAGAATGGAACGCTAGTTGGCATTGCCACACGTGAAGACCTTGGTAAGCCAGCCGTTTCCCTGTATCTATTCGCCAAGACGATTGCCTTTGAAACAGGCCTTCGTCGGCTCGCTGGCACGTACGACACGACACCCATCCCCGATTCGCCCCCAGACGAGGATGATGAGACTCCTGGGCCAAGATTTCTTCGAGAAGTGATTCTCAAGGCAAAGCAGAATAAGGCACTCCTAAAAGATCTTGGATATTCAGGAAAGGGCTCAAGTGGCAGATTCGATGAACTGACAAAGTTTATCAATAGACTGCGGAACCATATCGCCCATGGCAGGAGCATCCTTGCGATCAGTGAAAAGTCTGAAAGCTACAGTAGCCGGCTGAAAGAGCTGGATGCTCTACTCGGGACAATGAGAACACTCACAGAGCATTCGACCCAGGCATGGGAGGCCTATGCTTCGACGCAGATCATTCATCGTGTCGTGATCGAAGAGATCTGGGCAGGCGTTGACGCAGGAGATCTCCCCGAGGGTGGACCGTGGATCATTCTTACTGCGTCAAATCCGCATGAAGAAGTGCTCGGCAAAGCTGAGAATCGAGCGCGAAACCATGAGCTTGTGAATCTCATCAAACAGAGGGGCTACGAGTCGATTCCTGTGGAAGGCCGCTCACGTTGTGGCCGCTGGACTGAGGAGAGCGTTGCTATTCATGGAATGCCGAGGGAAGAAGCCGCCGAACTATGTAGGCTGTTCCGACAACGGGGATTCTTTGAGATCACCGACTCGGAACTCGTAGTTTATTCCGCAGATGGCCTAAAAATGCGACAGCGGCGCAGAGTTTTTAAGCCAGAGTGAGTTTGCATGGATACTTTACCGGCAGCCTTCCTGCAGCCTCATGGCAGCAGCTTTCTTGCCTTAAGAATTGCCAATAAAGTGAACATTCGCCTTCTTTGTGAGCATCAGCAATGCATTGCTACACTGCCTTCTAATGGCGACCGGCCTCTATGAACCACAATGAGATCGTCAGCTTCCTGTGGGGTGTCGCCGACCTGATCCGGGACACCTTCAAGCGCGGAAAATATCAGGACGTGATCCTGCCGCTCACGGTGCTGAGGCGGCTCGATTGCGTGCTCGCTGAAACCAAGCAGCAGGTGCTGGCAAAGCAGGCCGAACTGCGCGAAAAGAAGCTGGAGAATCTCGATCCCCAGCTGCGCAAGGCGGCCGGCTTTGCGTTCTACAACACCTCCCGCTACGACTTCGAGAAGCTGCTGGCCGATGCGCCCGATCTGGCCAAGAACCTCCGCAACTACATCGCGGGTTTCAGCCCCAACATGCGCGAGGTGATCGAGAAGTTCGATTTCGATAACACGATCAGCAAGCTCGATGAGGCCGGGCTCCTCTTCCAGGTGCTGGAGCGGTTCAAGAAGGTGGATCTCCACCCCGGCAAGATCGACAACGCCACCATGGGCACGATCTTCGAGGAGCTGATCCGCAAGTTCAACGAGGCGCTCAACGAGAACCCAGGGGAGCACTTCACCCCGCGCGATGTGGTGCACCTGATGGTGGATCTGATGCTGGCCGGCGATGAAGAGCGCATCCGCCGGCCAGGCGTGGTGGCCACCGTGTACGACCCCTGCTGCGGATCGGGCGGGATGCTGATGATCACCAAGGAACACATCACAGCCGGCCTGCGCAAGAACGGAGAGCTGCTGCGCCCGGCGATCAACGAACAGGCCGAGATTCATCTGTTCGGGCAGGAGGTGAACCCTGAAACCTGGGCCGTGTCCAAGTCGGACCTATTCATGAAGGATCCCAGCGGTCGCGATGCCGACAACCTCGTGTTTGGCAGCACGCTCTCGGCCGACAAACTCAGCGGCAAGACGTTTGATTATCTGATCGCCAATCCTCCCTACGGCAAGGACTGGAAGCGGGACGAGAAAGATGTGCGCGCCGAACACGAACGGGGCGCCGCCGGACGCTTCCAGCCCGGCCTGCCCCGCATCAGCGACGGTCAGCTGCTCTTTCTGCTGCACATGCTGGCCCACGTGAAGGATACCGCCGAAGGCGGTTCCCGCATCGCCATCATCATGAACGGATCACCCCTGTTCACCGGCGACGCCGGCAGCGGCGAAAGCGAGATCCGCCGCTTCATCCTCGAGAACGATCTGCTGGAAGCGCTGATTGCCCTGCCCGAGCAGCTCTTCTACAACACCGGCATCGCCACGTATGTGTGGGTGGTGACGAACCGCAAGGCCCCACAGCGCCAGGGGAAGGTGCAGCTGATCGATGCCACCAGCTTCTGGGTGCCGATGCGCAAGAGCCTGGGCGACAAGCGCCGCGAGATCTCGCAGGAGCAAGCCCAGGACATCCTCCAGCTCCTGGCGGACTACAGGGACGGCGAAACCTGCACTGTGACGAAGGACGGCAAGAGCGAGGAGATCGTGGTGAGCCGCATCTTCCCCACCACCCACTTCGGCTTCCGCAAGATCACGGTGGAGCGGCCCCTGCGCCTCAGCTTCCAGGCCAGTCCCGAGCGGATCGCGCGGCTGGAGCAGGAGAAGGGCTTCCAGGCGCTGGCCACCAGCAAGAAGAAGGGAGAGGCAGCGGCTAAGGAGATGGCCGCTGGCCGCGCCCTGCAGGAGCAGATCCGCGCCCTGGTGAATGATCTGCCGGAGGAGCCGTTCTCGGATCGCGAGGAGTTTGAGAGGCTGATCACTCTCGCCGCCAAGCACGCGGGTGTGAAGCTCACCGCGCCAGCCCGCAAAGCGATCCTCGCCGCCCTGGGTGAACGGGATGAGAACGCGGAGATCTGCACCAACAGCAGCGGCACGCCTGAGGCCGACCCCGAACTGCGAGATGCCGAGAGCGTCCAGCTGCCATCAGGACCAGACCCGGTGGATGCCGAGGGGATTCCGGCGAGCGTGCAGGCGTTCTTCGAGCGCGAGGTGCTTCCCCATGCGCCGGATGCCTGGATCAACACCGGCAAGCGCGACGAACTTGACGGCCTGGTGGGGCTGGTGGGCTACGAGATCAACTTCAACCGCTACTTCTATCGCTACACTCCGCCTCGGCCGATCGAGGAGATCGAGGCCGACATCCGCACGATCGAAGACGACATCCTGAGGATGCTGGCGGAGGTGACGGCCGCCGGCAGGGCCTGACGCAAGATGCCGGCACCTTGCCACAGGATGCCGACAACTCGCGTTGACAGCGGCCCCGAACTCGCTCAGATTGTCGGCATGGCTGCTCCATCTGCCGACATTTCGCGCCAGGAGGCCGGCCTCGGCGCCTTCTTCCGCTCAAGTGATCTGGATGCGGCTGGCCTCAGCCGCCACCAGCTACCCAGCCTGCTGCGCTCCGGGGCGGTGGAGCGACTCGGCCGTGGCCTCTACCGCCGCACCGACGCTGAACCCAGCGAGCTCTATTCCCTGGCGATGGCCTGCGCCGCCGTGCCCCAGAGCGTCGTGTGCCTGCTCACGGCCCTGCAGGTGCATGACATCGGCACCCAGTCCCCATCGGCCATCTGGCTAGGCATCCCCCACAAGGCCCGGCTGCCGCGACTGCAGGCTCCCAAGCTGCGGATCGTGCGCTTCAGCGGCCCGGCCTGGACCTACGGCGTGAGCGACACCACGTTCGAGGGTGTGCCTGCCCGGATCACCTCGCCGGCGCGCACGATTGCCGATTGCTTCCGCTTCGAGCGGCTGGTGGGCGCCGAGGCGGCGATCGAGGCTCTCGACGAAGGCCTGCGGCAACACAAGGTGAGCGTGGCGGAACTGGAGCGGGTGCTGGAGGTGCTGCCGTCGCGGCGGCTGCGTGCGGCCCTGGCGGTGCTACAGCGATGAAGGCGAACCCGGCCGCGTCGGTGAAGGCACGCCTGCTGGCGCTCGCCGGTGGTGAGGATTTCCAGCGCACCCTCACGCGCTATGCAGCTGAGCGGTGGCTCTTTCGGCTCGGTGCTTCGGCGGTGCGGGAGCGTTTCGCCCTCAAGGGGGCGAGCCTGCTCACGGTGTGGATGCCCGATCCCTACCGCGGCACCAAGGATGTGGACCTGCTGGCATCCGGCGATCCCAGCGATGAAGGCCTGCGGGCTTTGCTCGAAAGCGTCTGCACGGTGCCTTGCCCGGAGGATGGCCTGATCTTTGATCTCAGCTCCCTCCGTCTGGAGACGATCCGCCCCGAGGAGGAATACTCCGGCAAGCGGGCCCGCTTCCACGCCCTGCTGGGCACCACCAGGATCCGCGTGCAGCTGGATCTGGGCTTCGGTGATGCTGTGGTACCGGAGCCCGCCGACATCACCTACCCCACCCTCCTGAACGATCTGCCGGCGCCGGAGCTGCTGGCCTATCCGCGGGAGGCGGCGGTGGCGGAGAAGTTCGAAGCGATGGTGAAGCTCGACCTGAGCAACAGCCGCATGAAGGACTTCCATGACCTCTGGGCCCTGGCCAGCACCTTCCGCTTTGAAGGGCCGCTTCTGCGGGCGGCGGTGGAGGCCTGTTTCCAGAGGCGCGGTACCCCTTGGGCTGAGGAGATCCCCACCCCGCTGACCCCCGGCTTTTACCAACGGCCGGAGTTAGCGGCACGATGGGCGGGTTATCTCGCCCGCGAGGCCGTGCTGGTGCCGCCGCCGAATCGGTTCGAGGAGATCGGAGAGGTGGTCGTGGCCTTTGTCGGGCCTGTGCGGAAGAGCCTGGTGGAGGAGGGACCCTTTGACCGGAACTGGGAGCCTGGTGGACCATGGTTGGCTCTGAGCAAGGAGGAGTCACCGTGACAGCGATGGAAACGGCCATCCAGGAGGAGGCGCTGCAGCGGTATAGGCCTTACCCCGCCTACAAGGATTCGGGGGTGGAGTGGCTGGGGGAGATTCCGGAGCACTGGGAGGTAAAGCGTCTCCGCTCCACCGTCAAAAGTTGCCAAAACGGAGTGTGGGGCGACGAGGCCGATGGTCTTCAAGATATTGCTTGCATCCGTGTTGCTGATTTCGACCGTGTGAGCTTTCGGGTCAACATTGATGATCCCACACTGCGATCAATCGAGCCAAGAGTCGCATCAGCGAGGGGCTTAAAGCAAGGTAATCTTCTTCTTGAGAAGTCAGGAGGAGAGAATCAGCCTGTTGGGGCTGTTGTTCTTTATGATCACAGCATACCTGCAGTTTGCTCGAACTTTGTTGCAAGAGTGGTCTTGGCGAAAAGCTTCAACTCAAGATTTATGGCATATCTCCATGCAGCCCTGTACTCGCTGAGGGTAAACACTAAGCACATCAAGCAAAGCACAGGTATTCAGAATCTAGATAGTACGAGTTATCTGGATGAAGCAGTTGTCCTTCCATCGGAAACTGATGAACAACGCTCCATCACCAGCTTCCTCGACCGCGAAACCGCACAGATTGATGTGCTGGTGGCGAAGAAGCAGCGGCTGATCGAGCTGCTCCTGGAGCAGCGCACCGCCCTCATCACCCGCGCCGTCACCAAGGGGCAGGATCCGTCTGTTCCCATGAAGGCTTCTGGGGTGGAGTGGCTGGGGGAGATCCCGGAGCATTGGGATCTCGTCCCAAGTACTTGGCTTTTCACTGAATGCAAGAAGCGGGCTCTCGATGGTGACGAACAGCTTTCGGCTACTCAAAAGTATGGTGTCATTCCCCAAGCCGAGTATGAGCGGCTAGAAGGACGGCAGGTCGTTCACGCATTCATGCACCTGGATAAGCGAAAGCACGTTGAGGTTGACGACTTTGTAATGAGCATGCGGAGCTTTGAGGGTGGCCTTGAGCGAGTTCGAGCGAGAGGCTGTGTCAGATCTTCGTACATTGTGCTGAGGGGCACTGCCGAGGTGCATATCGGATTCTTCTCGTATCTCCTTAAATCAAGCGCTTACATTCAGGCATTGAAAGCAACATCAAACTTTATTCGCGATGGGCAGGACCTCAATTTCGAGAACTTCCGTTTGGTGCGTCTTCCGTCACTACCTATTTCTGAGCAAGAAGTTACTGCCAACTTCCTTGATCGTAAGACTGCAGAGGCTGATTCACTCATTGCCAGAGTCCGCGACGCTATCACTCGCCTAAAAGAACTCCGCACTGCCCTGATCTCCGCCGCCGTCACTGGCAAGATCGATGTGCGGGAGGAGGTCTTATGACCCGCGTGGCGGTCGAGGGCGCCTTGCTTCGATGGGCGCGGGAGCGTGCAGGAAGAACCTGTGAAAGTCTCACGCCGAAATTTGCCCGCGTCGCGGATTGGGAGACCGGAGAAGTGCGGCCGACGCTGAAGCAGCTGGAGGCTTTTGCCAAAGCTGTTCATGTGCCGATCGGCTACCTCTTCCTAACCGAACCTCCCGAAGAGCCTGTACCGATTCCCGATTTCCGCACCGTTGCGGACCAGCCCCTGCGTGGTGCGAGTCCAGACCTTCTGGACACGGTGTATCTCTGCCAGCAGCGCCAGGAGTGGTACCGCGACGATGCCCGGCAGGCTGGCGCTGAGCCGTTGCCCTTCGTGGGATCTCTCGCGCTTGGTGCTGATGTGATTCGCTGCGCCGCCTCCATTCGTGCAGCCCTCGGCTTGGATCTGGAGGCTCAGCGCCGCCTGCCGACATGGACCAATGCCCTGCGCGCCTTCATTGAAAAGGCGGATGCGCTTGGCGTTCTTGTGATGGTGAGTGGAGTCGTGGGCAGCAACAACCGGCGACCGCTCGATCCCGAGGAGTTCCGCGGCTTTGCCCTGGCCGATCCCGTGGCGCCACTCGTGTTCATCAATGGAGCCGATACCAAGGCGGCGCAGATGTTCACCCTGGCCCATGAGCTGGCCCATCTCTGGCTGGGCGAAAGTGCCCTCTCCGATGCCAGTGCTGCAGAGGCCCCCACCCAGGCCGTGGAGCGGTGGTGCAACCGGGTGGCTGCCGAGATGCTCATCCCTCTCAGCGTGTTCTCGGCAGTCCATGATCCCGAAGCTGATCTGCGCGGTGAGCTCGATCGCCTGGCGAGGCGATTCAAGGTCAGCACGTTGGTGGTGCTGCGGAGGATGCACGATGCAGGCAGCTTGACAGGGGATGCCTATTGGCGGGCTTACAACGCCGAAGTTGAGCGGCTACAAGAGCTTCCCGGCGGCAGTGGTGGAGACTTTTATCTGACCCTTGGGGCAAGAGTCAGCAAACGATTCGCTCGCGCGGTGGTGAGCAGCACCCTGGAAGGGCGCTCGTCCTTCACAGAGGCGTTCCGGCTGCTGGGATTCAAGAAGATGAACACATTCAAAGAGCTCGGCAACAGCCTCGGAGTTGCGTTCTGATGGCCTACCTGCTGGATGCCAACGTCTTCATCTCAGCCAAGAACCTTCACTATGGGTTCGATTTCTGCCCGGCATTCTGGCAATGGCTGGACGATTGCAACGCGGATGGAACGGTCTTCAGTGTCGAGAAGGTTGGAGATGAAGTGCAGGCAGGGGCCGATGATCTGTCCACTTGGGCAGCTGCGAGAGGAGCGCGTTTCTTCTTGCCACTTAGCCCTGGCGTAGTGCCATCGCTGGCGGCTGTCAGTGCTTGGGCCACTGCGCAGAGCTACGACCCGGCGGCAGTGAGCACGTTTCTGAGCATCGCTGATTATTATCTGGTTTCCCAGGCTCACGCAGGTTCGCACACGGTTGTTACCCATGAGAAGCCGCGTGCCTCCATCAAGATAATTAAGATCCCTGATGCCTGTATAGGCCTGGGCATTCGATGCATCACTCCCTACGAGATGCTCCGCAATGAACGTGCTTGCTTTGTATTGGGGACTGGAGGCCCACCATGACACCTGACATCTCCGAACGTGTTCTTGAAGACGCGATCGAAGCATCCCTGCTCAACAGTCGTTACCACAAACGCACCCCTGAGCAGTACGACCGCAGCCTCTGCCTGCTCTCACAGGACCTGCTCGACTTCGTGCTCGCCACCCAGCCGAAGCCATGGAAGCAGCTCACCCAGCACCATGGCGCCGCCGTGCGCGAGCAGTTCCTGCGCCGTGTTGCAGCCGAGATCGAGCGCCGCGGCACACTCGATGTGTTGCGCCAGGGCGTCAAGGATTCCGGCTGCAAGTTCCGGCTTGCCTACTTCCAACCCGCCAGCGGCCTGAACGAGGAAACCCGCAGGCTCCATGGCGCCAATCTCTTCTCCGTGGTGCGCCAGCTCCGCTACAGCACCCGCAATGAGAACAGCCTCGATCTGGTGCTGTTCCTCAATGGCATCCCCCTGTTCACCGCCGAACTGAAGAACCCCCTCTCGGGCCAGAACGTCGAAGACGCGATTCACCAGTACAAGGCCACCCGCGATCCCCGCGAACCACTGTTCTCCTACGGACGCTGTCTGGGCCACTTCGCAGTGGATTCCGAACTGGTCTATGTGGCCTCCCAGCTGGCGAAGGAGAAAACCCGCTTCCTTCCCTTCAACCAGGGGCGTTTCGGCGGTGCCGGCAACCCTCCTGTTCCACCCACCCGTTCCGGTTACGCCACCGCCTACCTCTGGGAGCAGATCTGGGCGCCCTCCAGCGTGCTGGATCTGGTGCGGCAGTTCATCCACGAGGTGGAAGAGGAAGACGACAAGGGCCGCAAGACCGGCAAACGCTTTCTGATCTTTCCTCGCTACCAGCAGCTCGACGCCGTGCGCCGCCTGGTGGCCGATGCGCGCAGCCGTGGCCCCGGCCAGCGCTACCTGATCCAGCACTCGGCCGGCAGCGGTAAGAGCTTCACGATCGCCTGGCTCGCCCACCAGCTCAGCACCCTCCACAACGCCTCCGATGAGCGGGTGTTCGATTCGATCGTGGTGATCACCGATCGCCGCATCCTCGATCGCCAGTTGCAGAGCACCATCCGCCAGTTCGAGCAGACTCTCGGCGTGGTCGAAACCATCGACACCACCTCCCGCCAACTGAAGGACGCGCTCGAATCCGGCAAGACGATCATCGTCACCACCCTCCAGAAGTTCCCGGTGATTGCCCAGCAGATCGGGGAACTGCCAGGCAAGCGCTTCGCCGTGATCGTGGATGAGGCCCACTCCTCCCAGTCGGGCGAAAGCACCAAGAGCCTCAAGGCCGTGCTCAGTGCCCCCTCCTTGGCGGCTGCCGAAAGCGAGGAAGAAACCGCCACTTCCCTAGAGGAGGAACTCGAAGGCACGATCCTGGCCGAGATGGAGAAGCGTGGCCAGCAGCCCAACATGTCCACCTTCGCCTTCACCGCTACCCCCAAGCCCAAGACTCTCGAGCTCTTTGGCGTGCGCCGGCCCGATGGAACCTTTGCGCCGTTTCACCTGTACAGCATGCGCCAGGCGATCGAGGAGGGCTTCATCCTCGATGTGCTCGCCAACTACACCACCTATCAGGCCTTCTGGCGCCTGCTCAAGAAGGTTGAGGATGACCCCCGCTACGACAAGCGCAAGGCGGAATACCTGCTCAAATCCTTCGTGGAACTCCATCCCCACGCCATCGGTGAGAAGGTGCGGATCTGCGTGGAGCATTTCGCCGCCAATACGCAGGATCAGATCGATCGCCTGGCCAAAGCGATGGTGGTGACGCGCTCACGCCTCCATGCCGTTCGCTACAAGCTGGCCATCAATCGCTATCTCGCCGAGCACGGCTATCCCTTCAAGGCGCTGGTGGCCTTCTCCGGCACCGTGCAGGACGGCGGCAAGAGCTACACCGAATCCGGCATGAACGGGATCCCAGAAGCGCAGACCGCCAGCACCTTCGAGCAGGCTGAGGTCCGTTTCCTGATCGTGGCCAACAAGTTTCAGACCGGCTTCGATCAGCCCCTGCTCCACACCATGTATGTGGACAAGAAGCTCGGGGGTGTGGGTGCGGTGCAGACCCTCTCACGTCTGAACCGCACCCATCCCAAGAAGACTGGAACGCTGGTAGTGGACTTCGCCAATGACGCAGACACGATCAAGAAGGCGTTCGAACCCTATTACGAAGCGACCCTGCTCTCGGAAGCCACCGATCCCAACATCCTCTACGAAATCGAAACGCGCCTCTCGGCCTTCCCCGTCTACACCCCAGCCGATATCAACGCCTTCGCCCAGGTGTTCTTCAGCCCGAAGGGCACCCAAGACGGCATCTACCAGGTGTTGCTGCCGCTTGTGGATCGTTTCGAAGCCCTCGGCGTCGACGAGAGGCACGAATTCCGCGGACAGCTCACCGACTACGTACGCCTCTATGCCTTCCTCGCTCAGGTGCTGCCCTTCTCTGATGCCGATCTCGAAAAGCTCTACCAGTTCGCCCGCTACCTGCGCCGGCTGCTCCCAGCTGATCAACCGGAACTGCCGCGTGAGGTGCAGCAGAACATCGACATGGAGTCGTACCGCATCCAGGAAACCAGCAGTGGTGGCATCCCCTTGGAGCGGGGCAATGGCGCGCTGAAGCCAGTAGGCACGAAAGGCGGACACACCGCCGCACCGGAAGAGCTGGAGACGCTCTCGCGCATCGTGGCCGAGCTCAACGAGCGCTTCGGGCTGAACCTCGGGACCGAGCACCGCCTCACCCTCAGCCAGATGATGGATCGCCTGGCCGATGATGTGGCCCTCGATGCCGCAGCGCGCGTCAACACCCGCGAGAACGTCCGACTCACCTTTGATCAGAAGGTGGAGAATGTGATCCAAGACATCGTTGATTCCAACTTCGATCTCTACAAGCGCATCACCGACGACGCGGCCTTCGGTGAAACCGTCAAAAACTTTCTCTTTGATCAATACCTGCGCGGCCATCGCAATGCCGAAGCCCTGATCCAGCGCGGTGAATCCAAAACCCTCGAATTCAAGTCCACCCTGCGCTGGAGCCTCAAGGAGAACCGCAAGGACGACAAGGGCGTCACCCACGCCGCCCTGAAATCCATCGCCGCCTTCCTTAACACCGAAGGAGGCGATCTGCTGATCGGCGTCGCCGACGATGGTTCGATTGTGGGCACTGAGCTCGACCAGCTCGAAAGCGACGACAAGTTCTTGCGTCACCTGGCCCAAGTGGTGCGCAACGGCCTCGGCGATCGCGCCGGCACCTGTATCGACCCACACAGCCAGACCATCGACGGCAAGACCGTGTGCGTGGTGAGCTGTCAGCGCAGTCCGGAGCCGGTGTTCCTGCAGTGGAAGGGGGTGGAGGCCTCGCCGGAAGGAGATTTCTTCGTGCGCAGTGGTCCTGGAACGGTGAAGCTCCCGCCGGAGAGCGCCCAGGAGTTCATCCGCACAAGATTCCCTGTGCACAAGGCAAGCGAGTGAGCCGGGCGAGAGGCCGCAAGCCGCACCCGGGCAATCAGGAGACACCGGTGGCACCTGCCATTGCAGCCGCCCCAGCCCCATGGCCACCCGTGCCGTCTACTCGTTCACCGGCTTTCCCGGCTTCCTGGAGCAACACCTCTACCTCCACCACGACGGCTACCCCAGCGGCGCCGCCTGGCGTTTCGCGGAGACCTTGCGCGAGTCCCCAGAACCCGCTTCCTTCCTGACCACGTTCCTGAGATCCCAGCCCAGGGCGGAGCCGATCGAGAACCCCGAGCAGGCTGCCGATGCCGAGTACCGCTACCTGCTGCAGTTGCTCCCTGGCCCCGTTCCCCAGCTGCAGGTGCAGGGCTGGCGGCGGATTCCTGGCGGCATTTGTTGGATTCCCCGCTGCGGGCCAATGGCGCTCGCGGTGTTCATCCATCGCTTCCTGCCCGGAGGCATTCCCGGCTGAGTGGAGTTCAGAGCCGCAGCAACTCCCGTTGAGCGCTGAGAAACTGCTCCTGCTCGCGGCTGAACGGCCGGATCAGGTTCGCCCCCTCAACATCCCCCAGCAGCGCAACGCCTCGCGGGCCGCTTCGTCCTCACGCAGCAACTGCCCGCCAGCATTGAGGCCGGCGCGGGGGTGATGAACGAGCTGGCTGACACGATCGGCTTCTGGGCTGCCACCACCTGCCGCTGGGCCCAGATCGTTGAGGCCCCGCCCCGCTTCCTGGCGCCGGAGCTGGCCGAGGCCTTCCTCCGCACTCCCTCACCCCGCCTGGATGACGAGCTGCCGCAGGTACTGCCATGCTTCCGGCTGATGCTTCCCGATGGCGCCCTATTCACAGAAGACGGGGTGCCGATCCCGGTAGTGATCGTGGCCGACCTGCGGGCGATTGCCCTCGATGGCACCAGCTACCTCACCCGCCATTCCTTCCAGCAGATCGGCGAGCGGAACCCCACGGTCGATGACCTCAGCCATCCGGCCTGGCAGTGGGACGAGCAGGCGGTGCAAAGCACCAACCAGCGGATGGAGGGCCTGGCGATCAATGCCCTGCTGGTGCAGCTCTACCAGCCGGAGCTGCTCACCACAGGCCCGGCGGCCAAGGTGCCCAGCGGCAAGGGCTTCTCCGCTGGCTGTGCTGACGACACCGGCGCCGTGAGGCCCCAGGGCCCGGTGTGGATCGGCAAGGACTTCCGCCTCGATCGCACCCCCCGGGCCCCATCAGAAGGGACCCCGGCTGGAAGCAGCAGCAGCTCGTCCCGCCGGCCCCACTGGCGCCGAGGCCATTGGCACAACCGTGCTGCACGACGAGAAGCGCCAGAGCCGCCGGATGCAGTGGTTTCAGCCGGTGTACGTGGGACTGAGCTGAGCACATTGACCCGGCCGCGACCCACACCTCCAAAGGAGAAAACCCGGCGGGGATGCTGCCGGGCAACCACCCTCAGAGCACCTGCACCCTGGCCTGTGCCCCGAGGACCCGCTGCTGATTGGCAGCAAGGATCAGCGCTTCCTCGCGGGGAACAAAGTGCGGCTGGGCGCTGATGTGCCCCTCGCGATCGAGGAAGAGCACCCTCAGGAGCTCACCGGCAGCCCCGAGCAGATGCACCGAGATGATGCGAATCGGGCAGGTGCGGCTGAGAGGAGTGGCGGCCATTGCTGTGCTGGCGAACGACACCGCCGTCAAGCCCCGGCACCGCCTGCGCCGCGCAAGGGTCGCGCAGCGCAGCGCAGCGACTCGCGTCAGCCTTTGCGTGGTGCGCAAGCCGGGGCATGCCGGGTGGCGTGATCGCTAGACCTCAGGGGCGCCTCCCCGTTTCGCTTCCGGGTGGATCAGCTCTACAGGAGGGACTGGCTGGTGGAGGATGCACCTATCGGCAGCGGCCGCCAGGTGCACTGGGCCACGACCGGGCTGGACCAAGGCGGATTCGGTATGGGCTGGTGTTGTTGCTGTGAGGGTCTGTGAACCTCCGCTGGCCGTCGCAGCTCCCGGCGTCAGCGCCAAAACCCCAGTGCTGCAGGGCATCGCCGCAGGCGTATGCAACTTCTGCATTGTTCTCTGACCCGATGTGGCCTGGGGCTGGGTGCTGTACGAGGCAGGATTGACCCTGAGTAGCCAGCCGCATGGTTTTTCTACCGCCCACCTCGGATTTTCCGCCTGATCCCGAGCCCCTGAGCCGGGAAGATCTCAACAGCGTCTACCTCGAGCTGCGCAACTGCTACAAGAGCTCGATGATCAGCCGCGGGCAGTACAGAAGCCGCTCGATCAAGGCGCGTGATGAAACCGCCACCCTCCGGCAGAACCTGCTGGATCTGGCAGCGCGGGAAGCCAGCGTTCGCACAGACATCTACCAGATGCTGGAGATCGTCACCGCGATTGCCGGGGATCTGGAGGATGCGGGCGATGACATTGTGAATGAATTCGGCCGCTACAAGCTCGGCCGTAGGACCTATCAGGGCGGCTCCTTTCTTGGCGGCCTGGTTCAAGCGGTGATCCGCTTCATCAATCGCTGGACCCGCACCAAAGAGAAGGTGGTGGAGCTGGATCAAAAGCGCCAGGAGTTCATCGAGAAGACCAAGGAGCTGCCGCCGCTCACCTTGGGGGGCAATGGCCACAAGGGTTCCGTGAGCCTGTCAGAACCGGTCGTGCCAGCGACGGTGGAGACAGTCGACAGCTCGGCGGATCCACAGGCCGAGCAGACGGAGGCCCATGGGCCAGATCACTGACAGCCTGCGGGCCACGCTGCGGGACCTGGCCCAGTCCGACGCCAGGCTCTACCGCGGTTTGCAGGAGGAGCTGGGCGACACGCCCCAGGCCACCAGCAAGCCACCACCGGTGCTGGAGGGCGATGCCCCTGCCAGTCGGGAAGACCTGGAGGGCCTGTCGATCGCTGCTCTCTGGACTCTCTGCAAGGGCCGCGGCATCAAGGGCCTCAGCAAAGGCCCGGTGGAGAAGCAGGCGGACGCCCTGCTCAGCCATCCCGACGGTCCCCCCTTGCGCAGCGCCCTTCCCGTCAAGGCCGCCAAGGGCGGCAGAGCCAGTGGCAAGTTGGCAGCCAGCGGCAGGAGCGACCGCAAGGCAGGCAGCACGGCCAGCGGCCCTGAGCTGCAGCATCTGGAACATCGCCTTGATCGCCTGGAGCAGTTGGTGGTGCTGATCGCCCAGCAGGTGGGCGTCCCTCCCCAGGCGATCGCCCAGCTGCTGGCGGGATCTACCCTCCCGCCAAGCTGAAGCTCAAGCTCTGCCCATGCCCTCGAACCTTGAGAAGCTGGGTCGCTTTCTGCTGCGTGGCCTGCGCATCGGTGCCAGCACGATCTCGATCGTGGAGCTGCTGCGCAGCGACTGGACCGGTGGCATCACTGCGGGGGTGGCCTGGCTGGTGTTTCTGCAGGTGGAGCGGCGGCTTCCTCCTGTGACCCAGGCGCCCGAGAACTGATCCGTAGCCGGCATGTTCATTCTGCTGTCTCACCCAGGCCTCGAACGCCCTGCGGAGGTCATCCCCGGTCTTCAGCCGCAGCGGAATCGCCTTCATGCGCTTGGCCCCTCCACCAGACCCTTGAACATCACCAGGGCATCGACATAGCCCAACTGCTTGTGGCGAAAGGCCCCCGGCAGGGTGCCGACGATCTGAAAGCCGTTGTGCTGCCAGCAACGGATGCCAGCGGTGTTCGTGCTCACCACCAGGTTGAACTGCATCGCCCGGAACCCCAGCCGCCGAGCCGCCTGCAGGGAGTGCTGGCAGAGGCGGCTGCCGATTCCCTGGCGCCGGCAGTGCTCGGCCACCACGTAGCCCGCGTTGGCGACATGGGCGCCGAGGCGCAGGGAGTTGGGCCTCAGGTAATACGTGCCCACCACGGCCCCGGCGGCATCCACAGCCACCATCACCGCCTGGTTCTGCTCCACCCAGGCCACCTGGGCCTCGGCCTCCGTGATCGCCGGGTCGTGGGGGAAGGTCTCGCCAGCGCGGAACACTGGCTCCAGCAGCCGCCACACTCCACGCCAGTCGAGGGGCTCAAACGGGCGGATCTGCAGCGGGGATGCCACCGGCGCCGGCGATGCCGATCATCAAGGCTGTGATTGTCTCGCCCTTTGATGCCGCCATGCGTGAGCTGCTGCACTTCGCCACCCATCGGGCCCAGGAGCTGGTGGACATCACTGAGGCCGTGACCGCGGTGGTGCGGCGCAGCGGCATCGCCAACGGGCTGGTGCATGTCTACGCCCAGGGCGCTACCGCGGCTGTGATGATTCAGGAGAACTGGGATGAGAGCGTTCAGGAGGACGTGATCGATTTCCTGCGCCAGCAGATCCCGAAAGGTGTCTGGAAGCATGACGCCCAGGACGGCAACGGTGATGCCCACCTCAAAGCCGGTCTGGTGGGGCCGTCGGAAACCATCCCGCTGATCGACGGGCACCTGGGCCTCTCGCGCTGGCAGAACATCTTCTTCTGCGAGTTCGATGGCCCGCGCCAGCAGCGCTCGTTGGTGGTCACGGTGCTGGCCGCCTGATCACCCCATAACGGAAGGCGCCCCATGTGGGGGCGCCTTAGCACCAGTTGCGGCGGTCACCTCCTCACACCAAGGACGGCCGATCGGGTGTCTGTGGGTTCACGCATGACCTGTCTGGGGCCTGGCAGGGAAGGGATGGGATCACGTCTCCGGGAAGAGATGCTCGGGGCTTGACCTTCTCGGCTGTGATCCGGGCCCGGGTTATGCAGCCCGGGATTTGAACACGCGGGAAACGGAACTGGCGTATTGCTCTGTGCGGCTACGGGATGGCGTTCGCGCTGCGCCATCAAGTTCACAGTTGATGCCTCGCATGTTGGGCGTTCCTCCGTTTTGCGCACCGGCTCGGGTGATCCCTGGCCGGACTCTCTTGGAGGGTGAGGGTCGGGTTGGCTACCGGGCCTCCCCTCAACTTCAAAGTACGCCTTCTGTGCGGCTGTGGGGGTCTGTTGGAGTACCTGTTCCCGTACCCCCTAAAAACCAGTCATCGCAACGATTCACAGGCTTGCCCATCGCCGTTGCTGTCGAGATAGGTGTGTCCCTGGCGCAGCAGCTCCTGAGCACGGTCGTAGGAGCCGATCTCGCTGCAGCGGTATCGCCGCCCACCGGGAGTGGTGCCATCGGGGATCTCCGCGGCACTGCGGCCCCGGCGGAAGTCCCAGGGGCGGGTGATGCCGCCCTCCACCTGCCAGACCCCGTAGCGGCGCCGGCTGGCCCGGAACTCGGCATCGAGATACTCCTTGGCATCACAGCCGCTCAGGTAGCGGCGATAGGTGAACGCCTGGCCGTCTTCCACCATCGCCAGACCGATGTTGATGTCTGCGATCACCTCAGCCACCAGGCGGCCATAGCGATCCGTGGTCTTGACGCCGAGCGCTACGACGCGGCCGATCGGCAAACGCTGCTGCAGATAGCGGCGGGCCTGCTGGCCATAGGGGTTCTGGGCTGTCTCTGGAGCATCGATGCAGGCCAGCCGAATAGTGACCGGCCGGCCGCCCTGGCGGACGCGCATCGTGTCGCCGTCGCCGATGGAGAGCACCTCCGCCTGCCTGGTCTGGGCCGATCCGGCAGCCGGCAAGGTGACCACGAGGGCCAGCAGCAGGGTCAGCCAGCGCGATGCCATGGCTGGAGTCTGCATCGCTGCCAATTCGATGCGCTGGGTGCATGAATTTGCCGCCAGCCAGTACAGAAGGCAGCCTGGTGATTTGGCCCGGGGGGGCGTACCGCTGAACCATGGGCTTCCGCTTCCGCCGCTCCACCCACCTCGGCCCCTTGCGCTTCAACTTCGCCAAGGGTGGGCTCAGCTCGATCTCCGTCGGTGGCCGCGGCGCGTCGTTCAACATCCCGGTGGCCAGGTCCGGTGGCCCCCGCACCACGGTGGGGTTACCTGGCACCGGTCTGAGCTGGAGCGTCGAGCACAGCGGGGAACCAATCACCCGGCCAGCAGCGATCCCAGCCGGGTCTGCCGCAGGTCTGCCCAACAGCCGTCGTCTCAAGCCCGGTCAGCTCGATGCGCTCAAGCAGAGCTGCCTGACCATGCTGCGTGAGCAGCTTCTGCATCCCGGCAGCAGCACCCAGCAGCTCTGGGAGCTGGGCCTGGTGAGCCGCCTGCTGGTCGATCCTGCAATCGGCGCCCGAACCACAGGCCTTCTGGCCGTGATCGAAACACCAGAAGCGATGGAGGACTATCTGCTGCGGGCCCAGGGCCAGGACGATCTCAAACGCCGTGCCCATCGCTGCATCGAGGCAGCCCAGGAAGCAGTCCGCTTGGCCCAAGGTCGGGGATGGCTGTAGGCGAAGGCAGCAGAGGGGCTCAGCAGTTGAGCAGCTGCCGCAGGAACCGATCGCTCAAGGCCACCGCCGTGGCCCAGTTCTCCGCTTCGCTGAGGCCGGAGCTGCGGGTGGGCTTGAAGCTGTGGTCACCGCTGGGGATCCAGCGCAGCTGCACCTGCGGCGACAGGCTGTAGGTCTCCACCTCCTCGCGGCGCCCGAAGCTGTCCCGCTCCCCTTGCAGGATCAGGGTTGGAATGTGCAGGTCGGCCAGGTGCTCGGTGCGCAGCTTCAGCGGCTTGCCGGGCGGGTGGAAGGGATAGCCCAGGCACAGGCAGCCGCGCACGCCATCACTGGCGGCCAGCTCATCGGCCAGCAGGCTGGCCACCCGGCCGCCCATCGACTTGCCACCGATGAACAGCGGCCGGCCCGGTCGCTCCGTCTTCTCCAGCTGCACCTGCTGGCGGAACGCCTCTTGCAGCACCGGCATCCGATCAGGCCCCTGGCGGCGCTCCAGTATTCGCTGCCGGGCCATGTACGGAAACTCGAAGCGCACCACCCGCCAGCCCGACTCGGCCAGTCCGCTGGCGATGGCCGCCATGAACGGGCTGTCCATCGGCGCTCCAGCTCCATGGGCCAGCAGCACGCTTGCCGGCGCGACCTCAGGTCCATCGATCAACCGCGGCGCGGTGGTGGTGGCCTCAGCCGTCATGGGCTGATCTGCTCCGGTGCGTCTCCGGTCGCTCCAGGTACCCCGCCGCCCACACCGCCGGGGCCAGGCCTGCGGGTACCAATCTCCCGTAGACCTCGCTGGTGAGGATCTCCTTCACGGATTGTCCGAGCAGCTCGGTGGAGCGGCTGCCGGGCAGCCGGTGGCTGAGGGTCTGGTGGATCCGCAGCAGGTACCAGGCGGTGCCATCGATCCCCGCATTGAACCGCTCCCAGCTGCTGGGGTCCCGGCGGGCATCGAGCACCATGTCGCGGGCGTTGTGGGCCTTGTCGGCTGCCGTGACACGCAAGGAGCCCACACTCTTGTGCTCAAGCGAGGCCACGTATCGGGTCTTGCGCAGCAGCCAGGGTTCCTTGCCTGCACCGGACAGGCCGTCGGCGGTGTCGGTGCAGTCGCGCACGATGCCGGCCACCTCCGGCCCAAAGCACTGGGCGATCGAGTCGTGGCTCTGGTCAGCGTCTTCAATCGCATCGTGCAGCAGGCCGGCGATCGCCTCGTTCTCGCTGCCGCCGTCCTCCCAGACCAGGCCGCTCACGGCGATCAGGTGGGAGATGTAGGGCACGGGCTTGCCCTTGCGGGTCTGATTGCGGTGCAGCTGGGCGGCCCAGAGGAGGGCCTCGTCGTAGCGCTCGCTGTGGGTGGGGGGTTTGTTTGTCATCGGCTTCATCTGCTGGGGGTTCATGGTTTGGCTTTGGCCTCCGTTTCTCGCACTTTGCGGGCCTCACAGGCCTCACAGAGCAGGTCCATTTCGGCTTCCGGGAGGGGCTCCTGGATCTCGCCGCCATCAAAGGCTTCGGCGTCGAAGTAGCAGCGGGCCCGCTCCTCGTGGATCCGGTCCCACCAGTCGCCACCGATCAGGCGGCCCCAGAGATCGGGGAAGGGTTGCCAGGCCCCGCGGACGGCAGTCCAGATCGCTTCGGTGTCAGGGCCATCACCCATGCGGGCCAGAGTGACGGGCCTTTCGTGATTGACGTCGTCATCATCTTGCCAGGGATCTTCCTTGGCGTCATACCTTAATGTCATCGGTGTCTCCGGGGTTAGGAACACCCCCCGGGCAGCGCCTGGAGGTTCATTCTCACCCGATGAGCCAGCCATCACGCTCGAGCTGATGACGGCACAGGCGGTGACCACAGAATCAGAAAGTTCGAAAAGATCGTCATAAGATGGATCCAATCAGAGCTGGAACCAGCTCCCCACAGCCACAGGATCGGGGAGCTTTCTCATACCGGCTGACGTGGAGTTCACGGCCTGACGGCTTGCCCCTCAGCGGCTGCAACCAGTGGGCTGTCGGCATAAACCCCTATTGCACCCCTCGACCAGCCCATTCCAGGGTCGTGTCATCGGGGTTGGGAGGCCCTGTGACGGATGACCTGCCCCTGCTCTGAAACGCTCCACCGGCGTTCCTGTCATCGGGGCGGTTCATGAACCTCAACCACTGCACCTTGATGGATCTCAGACATACCCTCAGGACCCTGGCCGAGAACTACCGGGATGCCCTGGCAATCGCGATGGGGAGGCTGCTGGACCAACCCAGCTGGAGCCTGGAGGCCACGATGGTGCTGATGCACACCGAGAAGCGTTGCGCCACCATCGGCCCGGTGAGTGCACTCTCATCATTCCTGGAGCACACCCGACCGGAGCTCGATACCTTCCTGAGGCTGCAGGACGAGGGGATGGAGTTCGAGGAGGCCTACCAGCAGTGCCTCGCGGAGCAAGGCCAGGACTTCCTCGAGGCCTGTGAGGTCGCCGAAACCAGCCCGGCCCTGCTCACCCACGACACCCTCGTCGAATTTGCCGCCCTCTCCCAGAAGGGCTTTGCCCGCACCCCCCGTGAACTCCTGGTGGTGGTGAAGTGGCCGGACTACGTCAGCGCGTTTCTGGTCTCCTGCCGGCAACTCCACTGAGATCAACTCCACCGCAGCTGGTGGCGAGGTTGACCCTCACGCCGCCTCATCAACGTCTCCGGCAGGGACCAGACGAATCGCCTTCCTGCCGATCTTGATCTCGAACTCATCGCCGGGCTCGAGGTCGAGCATGGCGGTGTAGGCCTTGCCCACCAACAGGTTGCCGTTGCCCTGCACCCTGGCCACGTAGCTGAGCGAACGGCCTCCGGGTCCCTTCCCCGTGCCGTCTCCATGTCCGAGATTGACGCCCTTGGCCTCCAGCAGGGCCTCATAGAAGGCCGTGAAGTTCAGCCGCTCGCTGCCGTCCTTCTTGGTGCTCACATAGCCGGCAGCACGGACCAGATCGGACTTGGAGGCATCTCCCAACTCCTTGACCTTGGCGAGCAGGTCAGCACCGGTGAGGGCCATGAATGCAACGAGTTGATAGATACAAGCTTACGCCAGGCTGGTGGAGGTCTCAACAACCTGATGCAGCTGGCGGTGCCTTCAGCGGAGGCTCTCGCAGGCTGTCCTGTCACTGTTTGCGGTCAAGATCTCCAGGTCCGGTTGCATCAACGTCGATACATCCCTGCACCAGGAGCCCCGAAACCAGCTCCAGGGCGAACCCCGGCTCCGGAAGCAGGCCCACCGACACCGCCAGGATTTTCCATGGGCCGTGCTTCCACTCCCAGCCCTGGTTCGCCCACACCGGCGCCAGGCAGGACCCCTGCGCCGGAGGCAGGACCACCAACACCGCCGACACCTACACCAGGTTCCCGATCGAGGCCAGGCCCTGCCGCTCCGAACCCTGCACCAGGAGCCACACCCGCCCCGGATGCCGGGCCCCCGATCCCCCCGGGGTTCGGCCGAGCCAGACAGACACTGCCGGCGGCCAGGAAGAGGGCCACACCACAGACGGCCAGAAAAGCGAGGTCATGGATCCTTTTCATGGCAGGGGCGTGGCAGACGGCACCTACCGAGCAGGAGCCGCTGCTCAGAGGTCTTTCCCAGTGCATTCCTTCGCTGTCCAACATCACCAAGTCTTGACTGATCGCCTCAACGTTCTGCCGGGGCGGCCAGGGACGCGCCCAGCAGCAGAGCCGCTCCCTGTCCAGCCGCCATGCTCAGGAGTCGGCCAGACAGAAGTAGGGATCCGCAATGGGTGCCCCCTCACTGCTGCAGGTGGAGGTCTGCGATCGCATCGCCGGCCTTCCTCCGTTGCGCCATGAGGTATCCAGACGTGTAGGTCAGCGGCACCGATTCCCCGTGCAGCCGCTCCAGCGCCTGTCTCAGCTCAGCCAGCAGAGTTTCCCGCACCGCCGGATCGAGGGCCAGAAACGGCGAGTAGGTGGTCAGAAGGGTGAGGTAGTCGTCGATTGTCAGGCGGCTCTCCACCACACACCGATTCTCGTGAGCTCCCTGATAGAGCGGAGACTCCAGCAATGGTTGCCCCAAAACCGCGAGAATCCCCGCCACCGTGGCGGCATCTTCATAGGGGCGGTCCAGCTCAGGCGCATGGCGGCGGTAGATCGTCCGCAGTGCCTCATGGGTCAGAACCGGTGGCTGCAACTCCTTGTTCCACAGCAGGATCAACCAGCCGTTCTGCCGCAAGGCTTGGGCTGCTTTCGGATAGGCGATCTCCGGAGGGATCCAGTGAAACGAGCTGGCGGCCACAACCGCATCGAACCGCTCCTGGTGAGGTTCCCATTCCTCCAGAGAGGTGGTGACCACCTCGACGTTCGGAAATCGTTGACAGGCCTCCTGGGCGAGCAGACAGAAATCAGGGTTGGGCTAAATGGCCACGATCCCGCAACCCAGCTCCGCGAACGACACCGTGGCCGTGCCTGGTCCACAGCCCACCTCAAGAACCGTCGACGTTGCCGTCAAACCAGCCCGCGCCACCACCGCCTCCACCAACTGCTGCGGATATCGGGGCCGGGTGGCGGCATACGCCGCGGCGGCCGGCGAGAACCAGCCACGGCGATGCTCCACGCTCTGGGCCGCATAGGTGGCGATGGTCTCCTTGATTTTGGCCACGGGATCCATGGAGCCTGAGCGGTCGAGGGAATCGCCCCCAGGCTGTAGCAGGTAGGCAGTCGCAGTTGACAATCAGAACCCAGTTGCCGACCTGCTCCGATCGAGCAAAGCCGCAGGGCATCAGCTCCAGAGAGGCTCTGCTCATTTCTGGCGGCCCCTCAACCCAAGCAGGGCACACCGCACCTCGTCCACCGAGAACCCTTCCACGGCGATCCATTTGCGCCGGCTGCTCTGGCCACGCACCAGGGCCACCCTGCTGGCAGCGACGCCAAGACGCTCGGCAATGAACCGCTGCAAGGCCTCATTGGCAGCACCCTCAACCGGCTGGGCCGTCAGGCGGATCACCACCGCGTCATCTCTCAGCCCCACCACCTCGTTGCGACGGCTGCGCGGCTGGATCCACAGGGCGATGCTCTCGCTGGCCGTCATTCATCCCATCCCACTGCCTGCGCGGCTTGCATCTACATGCCGCCGTGCCAGCCTGCGGGCCTTGGGCGTGCTGCCGGCGACGAAGTCCTTGGCCCGGCCCGTGAAGGCGCCTTCATGAAGACCCATGGCTCCGCGTGACGAGCGGTGTCGACTGTGGGGGTGCCCGTTGCTGGCTCCCGTGGGCTGGCCCATCGTGGCAGCAACGGGATTCGGAGGCTCCATCGATGGACGACACCCCCCCTGAGCAGCAGCAAGGAGCGCGCTGACGATCCGGCCCCTGCTTCAACACCCTCAACGGATCACTGGCTTCCCTGGCGTGTGACGCCGTCGCCGTCCATTGCACCGCCCTAGGAGTTTGTCGCCAATAGAGCAGCGGGCCCCTGGCCACGACGAACCGTGGCTGAGGTGAACTCCAGCAGCATTGTTCGTCTGCTGAGCAGGTTCATTCAGGCGGGTTTGAGTCAGCCCTGGCCGTGCTTGCCAAGGCCGTTGCCCCTCATCCCGTCGTTGCCGCCAGCGCCAGCTGCTGTGATCGCCTGAACCGGAACAACTTGAGCAGGTTGTGTGTGGCAGCGATCAGGTGCCATTCACCATCGACCTTCTTCAGACCCCGCAGCAAAAAGCGCCGCAGGCCCCTTGCTTCCTTGATCTGGCCATTCACCGGCTCCACGATCGCCTTGCGCTGGGCGTAGATCTTGGAGCCCTTCTTGCTTCTGATCTTTCGGACCATGCGGGCCTTGGCGTCGGCATCCTTGGGCATCGGCCCGCGTTTCGGCGGTAGCGGCTGGCCGTGGGGGAGGCGACCGGTGGCGATGTAGGCGTCAACGCCCTGATCAGCGCAGACCTTGGCGTTGGTCTCGCTCCAGTAGCCCGCGTCCATCGTCATCACATCCGGCAGTGCGCCAGCGCTGTCAGCGATGCGCCCCAGCATGGGAGTCAGGTGCTCGACATCTGGGGGCTGGTTGCTCACACCCACCGCCACGATCACCTGGTGGTCGCTGTCGACCGCCAGCTGACAGTTGTAGCCCTGCAGATAGGAGCCGCCTGACTGCATCAGATGGCTCTCGGGGTCAGTGAAATTGCGCTGGGTCTTCTTGGTTGGTGTGCCGTCGACCCTCCTGGCCAGGCCACGCCTGGGCATCGCATCAGCCGTAAGCGGCTGCAGATCCGGCAGCTCCTGGCCGGCGTTTTCGGCGGTCTCGATGGCCTGCTCCCTCGCAGCTTGAGCTTTGGCAGCTGCAGCCTCAGCTTTTCTGGTCAGCTCGGCCTGTTCCGCTGCTGGTGCATCGGCCTCGCGCGCAGCCGCCGCTTTGGCGCTGGATTCCTCTGCTTCCTCCCATCGCTGCCGCGCTGCTGCTGCAGCGGTTTCCGCCTCCATCTCCTTGCGCGCCTGGCGGATCCTGGCCAGGCGGCTCTGCTTGTGCCGCAACGCATCGGGCAGCTCGCTGCCGCGTTTGCCCTTGCCGTACCGGCGATCCTCCTGGGCATCCAGGATCTCGGCCTTGCGCATCAAGGCGTTGATCTCTTTCTCCAGTTCCTTCTCAGCCCTGAGCATCCGCTCGTGGCTCATGGCTTTGTGTTTGGAGGCACTGGCCTGCACCTTGGTGCCATCGAGGGCTACATGGCCCAGGCTCACCATGCCGGCCTTCTGGCAGAGCCGCAGGATCTGAATGAACAGGCCTTTGAGGGCATCAAGGTTGCGGCGCCGGAATTCACTGATGCGGCTGTGATCAGGTTGCTGATTACCAGTCAGCACCCGGAACGCCAGGTCCTCGTAGCAGGCACGCTCGATCTTGCGGGAGGAGACGGTGCCGACGCAGTAGGCGTAGAGCAAAAGCATCGTCATCATCCGCGGATCAAACCCTTTCTCCCCGCGGGGATCCTTGGCCTGAGCGGGAATCAGGACCTGTGAGAGATCCAGCTCATCCACCAGATCCAGCAGGCCGCGTCCCTTTGCGTGGTGTAAAACCCGAGGCCCGAATGCCCTAGTCAGAGGGTGAACAGGGTGGAATGACGGGCTGTCATTCCGGAGGTGCAGATGCGCCTCGTTCAATCACGATGAATCAGG